>NZ_DATCVJ010000481.1:0-6262 GCF_036566945.1 Chitinophaga sp.
TAATGAGAACCGAAAGCATATTTACCTGAAACAGGTAAAATCTGCCCTCCGTAAAATTGGGCGTATCACGCTGAGAAATATTATCGATTTGAACCGGAACATTGAGAACGTGTTCAAAACAGAGCCTAATTATATCATTAAAATAGCTCGTCTGGAGGGCTTTGATGAGAAACGAAGGGCCATTTACGGCCTTATCGAATGTACCGAGCGATTGGTTACGGAAGAAGATCTTACCTTTTTTATTACCGCGCTTGACGAAGAATTAAAGCAGGTGGTCACCCAGCTTCGGGGTCAACTTACTGAGAGCCGGCATAACCTGATTGAAACACAGAAACAAATCATTGAGTACCTGAACCAGGTTAAACATCAGAGCAGGATCCAGGAAAAGATCCGGCAGATCAAATACCTGAAGGACCAGTTTGAACTGAAGGCCAAAACCAATATGGTTGCTCTCCTCATGCAAAGCAATGATGTGGTTTTCGAGAACAGGCCAGTGTACCCGCTTAAATTGTCACTAGACTTCCTGCACACGGACGAAGGGCGTGCCCATATAGAGAAGGTCGCTTTAAGGTCCCGTCAGGGCCGTAAACCAGCCATGCCTGTTGCAGAAAATATTTCCAGCCGGGACCTCCTGCCTGAAACGGAAGCGGAGATCTTTATTGACCTCGAAGAGATCAAACACGGATTTATAGCATCGGGGCATCATTTACACAATTTTATTATGCAGTATAAATACCCGCGCGAAGTGAGCTACGAAGAGCGCATCACTATTTTTTGCCAAATGGTATCTATGTATGAACAGGAACTGGATGTGAAAGAATTGTTTCAGCAGGACGGACAAATTGAATACGCAATGGTACACCCGATCTAATGGAAACAGGTCATAAAAGGAATAACTATGAGTACAACAATTAAGCATACCGCGGAGATTTTTGATATCCTCAGCAAAGGTAAATTCATTTGCAGCAACAGTGTGGAAGACAGCTACCGGAAATTATACAATGCTATGGATGAACATTTTGATGAGTTGTATAATTACTTTATTGCTATCGGATTTGTGCTGGAAAAAGGAGATGAATTTTTTTACTTTTCCAGAGTGGAGAATAGGGCGTCAATTGAAAGCAAGATAGAGCAGGCTTACCGGTGGGTAGATGTGGTAGACTTCTTTATGGCATTCAATAATGGTTTTGCTCCCGGCTTTCGTTTTACGCCTTCAGATGTGCTGGTGCAGGTAAAAATAGATGCAAGCCTGAAGGACAAGCTGGAAATCATGAAGCGCCTTACTGGTGAAGGCAGTATGCCAGATCGGGTGAATTCATTGATAGAAAAACAACTGGTAGCGCAGGGCTACGCCGAACTGGAAAACGAGATAAGCCAACAATACAAAGTACTTGCCTCGTTCAATTATATTAAACAATTGATTGTAAGTATTCAAATACAAGAAGAAACCATACATGAGATTCCTGAATAAAGTCGTTTTTATTAATAGCGCTACTATCCGGTATGCAGAAGTGATGGTAGATGGAAATGTACACCTGATAGGGACCCAGGGTGTGGGAAAAAGTACGCTCTTGCGTACTGTTCTTTTCTTTTACAATGCGGATACACTTAAACTCGGTATTTCTAAAGAGAAGAAAAGCTTTGCTGAATATTATTTCCCCTACCGCAACTCCTTTCTTATTTATGAGGTAATGCGCGAATCGGGCCCCTTCTGTATTATTGCGTTTAAAAGTCAGGGCAAGGTTTGTTTCCGTTTCATGGATGCAGCCTACCATCGCGATTATTTTGTAGATGCTGACGGACGCGCTTTTGAAAAATGGGAGGATAACCGGCAGGTGCTTGATACACAAAGGATCGACCATACCCGTAAAGTAGACCGCTATGAAGAATACCGGGATATTCTGTATGGTAATAATGAAGTGGGCAAAAAGGAGTTTGCCAAATACGCGCTGCTGCAAAGTAAACAGTACCAGAATATACCACGCACTATACAGAATGTATTTTTAAACAGTAAACTGGAAGCGGAATTCATTAAGCAAACCATCATTATGTCGCTCAATGAAGAAGATCTTTCCATAGATCTTCAGAGCTATACGCACCATCTGAAAAATTTTGAGCAGCAACTGAATGATATTCATTTGTATAAGCAGCCGCATATTATGAAGCAGGCGGAGAATGTAGTAAAGAATCACCTGGCTATCAAATATCTGGAATCTGAGAAGAACCGGTTTGCACAGCAGCTTGCCTGGAGCGCAGCGCAACTGCAAAGAATGGCTCCGAAGCTACTTGATAAAAAGGAGAAAACCGAAGCTGAAAAAGCCGGATGGCAGGAAAAGATAGAAAGTACGTCGCAGCGCTATCAAAATAAGTATGGTAAGATTACCGGTGAAATCAGCGTACTGGATAGCGAACTTAAAAAGGCAAGGGAAAAAGCCGACATGTATGCGCGTCACCAGATCGACCAGATTATTGAACGATCAGGTAAAGAGAAGGAGTTGGGTGCAGATCAGCAGAAGCTGGAAAAAGAAAAGCAGCTTTTGACATTCCACTTTTCAGAAATATCGCTGAAATATGAAAGTCTGCAACAGGCACTGGACCAGGCTTACCGCAGTTTTGAGCAGGATAAAAAGGAAGAACAAATGGCGATGCGTGAACTGGCCGCCAGTGAACGTGAAGATGCCTCAGACTGGCTCTTAAAGGCACAATCTGCCGTAAAGCAGCTGAATGCGCAGGCAATTGAACAGGCGCGGCAGGCATTGGAACAGCATCAGCAACACCTAAATCAGGAAAAGCTTAAAAAGGCCACCCTTACACATCAACGTTTCTTTGAAAAGGAGTTGATGGATGCAGCAGAGGAAGTAACCATTTATGAATTGGCTATTCGGAAGAACAAGAATGACCTGGACCATTTTAAGAACCAGTCTATCACCCTCCAGAAACAATGGGAGCTTGATGAAACTGCCACGAAACAACAAACTGAGCGTAGGCAGGAGAAACTGCAAGACGAAATTACTTCACTCCAACAGCAGCTGCAATCAGTAGAATACAAGCTGCAAACAAATGAACAAGCCTTTTATGGCTGGCTCAATAAAAATAAACCAGGATGGGAAGATACCATCGGCAAAGTGGTGAACGAACAGCTGTTGTTTAATTCAGATCTTGAGCCACGGGCGATAGCTGATTTAAAGGATATTCCCAATTTTTTTGGCGTAACGATAAGTATCAATGATCTGCCGGTACAGGTAAAAACAGTAGCAGAATATCAAAAGGAACTCAAACAATTCGAAGATGCCATCGCTGCCAGACAAGCGGAACTGCAAACTTTGCAGGGAGGACAGAGCCAACAACTGGAGAAACTTAAAAAGAAATATCAGCCGCTGATAAAAGATGCAAAAGATAGTTTGCTCGAACTAAACTATAAACAAGAACAGGATACACTTCAATTAAGGCAGTCTGTTGTTCAACAGAAAGACTGGGAAGTAAGGTCCCAAAATGCCCGTAAACAGGCTATGTCCGATCTGGATGCCGCCATAGCCGCCGCTAGTGAAATGGTAGCGCATAGTCTGCAATTGTTTCAACAGACAGAAGATGAACTGCTAAAGCAATTAAAAGTAAAGGAGCGGGAACATGCGAAAAAGATAGCCAGTATTGAACAGGACGGGATGCAAAAAATGAGCATCATCAATGAATCGCTTAGACATCACAAAACAACCTGGGAGCAAGAAAAACAGCAACTCAAAATACAACTTCAGCATGAACTTTCCGGAAAAGGTGCCGATACAGGGCGACTGGAAATTTTGGATCAGCAACTGGAGGAGCTGGAGGCAGAGCTTAAGTTTATTGAGGATAACCGTGTTCTTGTAATTGAATATAGAAAAGATAAAAAGGAATGGATCGATAAAGCCGATACCTTTAAATCGCAGAAATCCATTCTTGAAAAACAACTCACCATTGAAGAAGAAAAATACCGGCAGCAAAAGGAAGGGATCAGCATTCACCTCAGAGAAACAGAAGGATTACTGCAGCAGTTAAATCAGCAATTGAACCTGCTGGAAGAGGATAGCAAGGCATTTATACGTTTTCAACAGACAGATCCTTACTTAAGTATTAATTCGGCATATACAGAGGAGAAAGAAACCTATAAAAACGACAAGTCCTGTAAAGTGCTGATAGAAGAAGTGAACCGTTGCTATTATACTTCCATTAAGAGGCTGGACGATCTAAAGGAAACGGCCAATAAGTTCCTGGGCAACTTCTCTGTTCAGAATATATTCAGTTTCCCATCTGCCTTAAACGATAAACATGCTTATCAACAATTTGCAGAAGATCTAAACGAGTTTATAAGTAACAGCAAGATAGAAGAATTTGAGCGACGGGTAAACGAACGCTTTGCAAATGTAATAAAGCTCGTGGGTAAAGAAACAGGAGATCTGATGTCAAAGGCCGGTGATATTCAGAAAGTGATCAGCAATATTAATAAAGACTTCGACAATAAGAACTTTGTCGGCGCTATCCGAAAAATAGAATTGCGCATAGATGAAAGCGCAAATAAAGTAGTGCAACTACTCACGCAGATCAAGAAATTCAATGATGAGCATAGTTTCGATATAGGCGGTCTGAATCTATTCTCGTCAACAGACCAGGAAAGTAAGAATAAAAAAGCCGTGGATCTGCTGAAGCAACTCGGTAAAGCCATCAACGAATACAGAAGAGACACGATTGCATTATCAGATTCATTTGAACTGAAATTCAGGGTAGAAGAAAATCAGAATGATACCGGTTGGGTAGAAAAATTGTCGAATGTTGGTTCAGAAGGTACGGATGTACTGGTAAAGGCCATGATAAATATTATGTTGCTGAATGTGTTTAAAGAAGGCGCCAGCAAAAGGTTCAAAGAATTTAGGTTGCATTGCATGATGGACGAGATAGGGAAACTGCATCCTAACAACATCAAAGGAATTCTTCAATTTGCAAACGATAGGAATATCTTGCTGATCAATGGCTCTCCTACAGAAACCAATGCATTAAATTACAGACATATTTATAAACTGGAGAAGGATGACAACAGGAATACTAAAATCAAGCGGATCATAACGCAACTTTCAAAAGTATAATATGGTACTTCCCCTTCACATCGCCCAAAAACTACAACAGCTTTTACTTCCGGAAACAGCTGTTCCTGGTTCCGGGATGAAACATAACGTTGTTAATAAAATGCTGGAAGATGGAATTTTACAGAAAAAGCAAATCAGTAAAAGTCGTTATGTCATTTTTATACCGGTTAAAACATCTTTGACTAACTACCTGCATAACCATTTTGGAATAAGCGATCTTGATGAATATATAAGCAAGTACGACCAACTTCCAAATCGTGCAGAGGCAGTTACTATTGCAGGTAACTCCAAACTGAGAAGCATCCGCACATTTAAAGGATTTCTCGTATCCAGCACCTCACCCGTTGCGACCATGTTTCATGGTAAGCAGTTTAATATTAATCCTCCCGCAGGTTCGTTTATCTACATGTACGATTATGAAGACTTTAAACCAGATCCTGATATAGTAATTGTGGGGGTCGAAAATGCAGAGAATTTCAGACGGCTTTCCGAACAGGAATACCTGTTCACTGATATTAAACCGCTTTTTGTTAGCCGCTATCCACAAAGCAATGATCTTATAAAATGGCTTCAATCTATTCCAAATCCGTATCTGCATTTCGGAGATCTCGATTTTGAAGGTATTAAGATCTATAAAAATGAATACAAAAAATTTCTGACGGAACGTGCTTGTTTATTCATACCATCCGGACTGGAAGATCTGTTGATGAAATACGGAAACCGTGCGCTTTATAACCGCCAGTATGGGGAAAGGCCGGAAACATCAGATGCCGAATCATCAGTTCAGCAACTTATGGAGCTTTTGCTAAAGCATAGCAAAGTTTTGGAGCAAGAGATCTTTATAAAAAGTAACACTTCGTTGAAAGGCCCGGCTATCTGAATAGTAACATCCGACTTTCTGGGAAAAAATAAATCCTCATTCAGTTGATTATCATAATTTTAAGATCCCTAATCTTCCTCAAATCTTCATAAAATTGGTTCGAGAATTGTCCTAACGGGATCACTGGAAAATTACAAAGCTCGCGCTGGTCGCGGGCTTTTATTTTTTGCTCTATAATGATTGAGTAGGGCGGTAGAGTTTACGAGGCTTTACAAAGAGCTGAACTATCTTTACTAATATACGAATTTATTGAAAAGGATATCCGCGG
>NZ_DATCVJ010000482.1:0-2667 GCF_036566945.1 Chitinophaga sp.
AACGCATTCTTCATATTGAAAGCTGGCACCGGGAGGAGAATATTATCTTTTACCCGCTCGTCATCCGCTGTTTCAAAGAATGTCAGTGATGGTATAAAGTACCATTCATAACAGGCTCCATGAAAACTAACGCTATAAGCTTTGCAGTCGGCAGGCTGCAAACCAGTTCCCGGCGGTAACAGTTGCCATCCTCCCTGTCCCTCAAGCCCTGATGGTTTACCGATGATACGGTATCCTCCATCGACCATCGACTTCAAAAAATCCAGGTCATCAGCGGTCGGAAATTCAGTTACAAAAGTAGCCGCAAAAAATTTATCCTTTTGCGGATTGAATAAGCCGTTACAATAGCCTTTGGATAGGGCGCTGGTAACCCTGGGATATAGCAGTCCCCATACTTCGTCACGCTCAGTGTCCATGGCATTATGTATTTTTTAGGCGAAGAATAAATAATATGGAAATAAGGTATTTAGATTTATAAGAATGAGGGTGATATTATTTATAAAAGGCATTAGCCGGAATTTCGGTTTTCGCAAATTCGCCACTTTTCCATTCGAGACTTAAATCAGATGTTGCTCCTGGATTTCCTGCATAATAGATCTTAACAGGATGCAAACCGGCCTTAAGGAAAACACTTGCTTCTTTTGTAACTCCACCCGCGTAGCCATAGTCTTCGTCAATGATCGTTGCTTCGTGAATCCTTAGAAACGCTTTTGTATCTGCACGCATAAAAAATGTGTATTCACCATCTTTAGGTACGTTAATATATCCTTCAAATACGTAAGTCTGGTGTCCTGCAGGTACATGATGCAGATTTGGCGTGAAGCATTTGCCAGTAGCGGCAGCAGTTAATGTGGTAACATCAGGTATCCAGGGAAATTTTCCATCAAAAGCCCTCCAGACCAGGCCTGGCGATGCATTGGTTAGTTTGACTGCAGGTATTAAAGCATCATCATAAGGTCTGCGTGCGGAAGTATCCGTTCGTCTTACCTGCAATACTTTGGCTTTCATCATTGCTTGTAATTCGGGCATACTGGCAGCCAGGTTATTTTCCTGATGTGTATCCCTGGCAACGTTAAATATGCCAAAATCATCATCAGCCGATTTGATATTATATCTCAGCCCTACAAAATCGCCCACCCGAATCATTTGCATTTGGTTACGCTGTTTTAGCCGGTTAACAGCCGCGAATTCTTTATAATTTGGCGACTTGCCTGACTCAAAATATTCCACATATATCAAACCCTCTTTTTGGATGCTTTTGCCGGTAAGCGCCGGCAGCATCGATACACCATCGGTATTTACCGGTGCAGGCATATGGGCGGCATCAGTAAAGGTGGGCAGCCAATCATATGAAATACTTGGCGTAGTCACTATATTTTTGGCGGGAATATGTCCCGGCCAACGGGCTATTACCGGCATACGTTCACCACCTTCTAAAGCATCTCTTTTAATACCATCAAAAGGGCCAGCGCTTCCAAAAAAGTTAGCTGCGTAAGGCACCTGCGGTTTGGGCAGATACGATTCGATAGATGGGCCGTTATCTGAGCTAAAAATGACCAGTGTATTATCGTCTATTTTCAGATCGGCTAACAGTTTTAAAATATCCCCTATCGCATCATCAATACGACGGGTGCTGGCAGCGTAGCGCTTATAAGTATCCGGCCATGGCACTTCCGGTGTTGCCGGGTTATTATCGTCATCATAAGTAGCCGTGGCATAATCGGGGTGGGTATAGCTATCAATTGTTCCCGACGCTGTATTGATCATATTACCCGGCTTGCCCCGCCATTGTACACCACCTGTTAATCCTCCGCCGGCAGGATACGGGCAGGTAGGTAATTCCAGTACCGCATGCGGCGTATCAAAAGCCAGGAATATAAAAAATGGTTGGGCCGCTTTTTTCCCTTTCTTATGTTCAATGATCCATTTTTTGGTGACGGCGGTCCAAAGATCGGCTGTGTAGCACTTATCTAAGTCTTTGCTTATTTCTGTGCGATTTTCCCATACTTCTTTTGGCTTTCTGTACAATCCTTCTTTCGGATAATGTTCATGCCCATCGCTGTGCCGCATATAGCCATAATAATAATCAAAGCCCCTGTTTAAGGGATGCGCCGGCCATTTTCCACCATCAGCTGACCATTTTTCATCTCCCTGTAATCCCCATTTACCAATAGCGGCGGTAGCATAACCAGCTTTTTGCATCACATTACCTAAAGTATAATTATCCGCCAGGTCCTTGTCAAACTGATTATCGCGCACCCGCGCATGCCCCTGACTTAATCCGGTTAAAATAGAGGAGCGCGATGGTGCGCAAACCGGTGCAGCCGCGTACGAATTCATTAACACCGCTCCTTCTGCCGCCATCTTATCCAAATTTGGTGTGTAGGCAAATGGCTTACTTCTATTATTCTCTTTTGCCCTTTTATTTTGCCAGAATATACCCACATCCCCATAGCCCAGGTCATCTGTTAAGATAAAGATGATGTTAGGTTTTTGTTGTGTTACAGGATGTTTAGTCTGGCTATAAGCCTGCCCTGTAATGGTAGCAAAAAGAAATAATAAAGAATAGTTGAATCGCATCGGATATTGGTTTTCGTTAGTAGGGAGTCAACTGAAAAATTATCAGTTAACCCGCCTTATGTTAATTATCTAAATCATTACCGGCGG
>NZ_DATCVJ010000483.1:0-6366 GCF_036566945.1 Chitinophaga sp.
CTACAGAATATCGTAACACTGTTCGCTCTAATATACGACTCCGGCAAAACCTAGACTTCGTTGTAAAAGGCTTGTCATTTACCAGCATGTTTGCTTTTGATGCTTACGGCTGGAATAACCTGAACAGAAAAAGAGAAGTACAAACCTACTACGCTACGGGCCGCGACTCACTGGGAAATCTCCTGACCAAAGTGGTAGATCCGGGCTCCAATGTACTGGGCTTCGAGGTGGCAAGAGGAGGTAACCGCAGGTTTTACACAGAAACGGCCCTGAACTATTCCAATAAATTCGGCAACCATGATGTTTCCGGTTTATTGTTGTACAACCAGTCCGATTATGTTGATGCCGATGCGGGTACCCTCATTTCCTCCATCCCTTACCGCATCAGAGGACTGAGCGGAAGAGGTACTTACGGCTACAAGAACCGCTATTTTGCTGAAGTAAATTTCGGTTACAATGGTTCCGAAAACTTTACGCCGAATAAACGATATGGTTTATTCCCTTCCTATGGTGTGGGTTGGGTAGTATCGAATGAAAGTTTCTTTGCGCCGATCAGTAATGTGCTCAGCTACTTTAAACTCCGCTATACCTATGGTTTATCCGGAAACAGTAATACCGGATCAAGGTTTCTGTTTCTCACAAGGATAAAGAGCGATGGCGGTCTTGGGTATACTTTCGGGGTACCAGGCAACACCACCGGCTACGGCGGGTTACAGGAAGATCAGATTGGTTCTGAGGTAAGCTGGGAAACAGGCAAACGGCAAAACCTGGGTATCGAAATAAAAGCATTGCATGACGACCTGTCGCTCATTGTGGAATTATTCAAGGAGCGCAGAACAGGCATCCTGCTGAGGCAATATGATATTCCTTATGCTTCCGGTTATACCACAGATAATATCCCCTACAGAAATATAGGTATTACAGAGAATAAAGGCATTGACATCACCCTTGATTATAATAAATCATTTTCCAAAAACTATTGGGTAGGCTTCAGGGGTAATTTCAACTTCAATATCAACGAAGATGTGTATGATGGTTTACCACCATGGCAGTATCCATGGCTGAACCGCACGGGTCATCCTATAGACCAGCGCTTTGGCTACGTAGCCCTCGGCTTGTTCTCTGATTCCGCAGACATCACCAAATCGGCCAAACAAGCCGGCGACGTACGTCCCGGAGATATTAAATACAAAGACCTGAACGGAGATGGTTTGATTAACAGCTACGATCAGCAAGCCATTGGTTATGGTTCCGTGCCGCGCATTGTGTACGGACTCAACTTCAGCGCCGGTGTAAAAGGATTTGATCTGAGCCTGTTTTTCCAGGGCGTGGCCATGGTAGATTTTATGTACAGCGGCGGACATGCCACCAACCCTTTTTATGAAGGACCTACTATCGGTAACCTCTATACGGTAGCCACAGACCGTTGGACGCCGGACAACACCAACGCACGGCCTTTCTATCCAAGAATGTCGACCCGGCAGGATATTACCACCAACTATTATGAAAGCACCTGGTGGCAGAAGCGTGCCGACTATATCCGTTTAAAAAGTGCGGAGTTAGGTTATACTTTCAGCGGCGACAAATTATCGCGATACGGCTTAAAGAGTATACGCACCTACGTGAACGGCACCAACCTGTTTACCGTTTCCCCATGGAAAGTATGGGACCCCGAACTGGGCGATGGCAGGGGCACCGCTTATCCTAACATGACTTCATTCAATTTTGGCATCCGCGCTAACTTCAAATAAAACTGAATCACTATGATGCACCATTGCTTCAAAAAAAATATCCTGATACTGCTGCTGCTCTTGTGTGTAGCCGGTTGTAAAAAAGGATTCCTCAATACCGTACCCGATAATATCACCACGCTCACCGATGTATTCACCAACAGAGCCATGACGGAACAATGGCTGGCACGCATCTACAATCCCATGCCGGATATGTGGAACCAGCCTTATAGCGTTCCCTGGACCGGCCAATGCGATGAAGTAGACTATGCCTGGGTGCAACCCGGTATTAACTCCGGTGCTATTACAGCAGATAATGCCAGCCCTTCGTACTGGAACGGTTACTACCAAACCATCCGGCAGGCAGCTATTTTCCTGCAGAATGCTGATCAGAATAAAGAGATCCTGTCGCAGCCAGGTGGTGCGCAGTTACTGAAACAATATAAAGCAGAAGCACGCTTCTTAAGAGCGTACTATTACTGGTTGCTGATGCGCCAATACGGCCCCGTGGTATTAATGGGAGAAGAACCCAAACTACCGGAAGATGATTTCCAGATTCCCAGAAGTCCCTGGGACGACTGCGTTGCCTATGTATTATCTGAAATGGATAAAGCCATGCCTGATGTACCAGTACAGCACATGAACCCCGTTGACCCCACGCAACCGGATGTAACACAAACCGGCCGCATCACGCAGCCTATTATCCTGGCGGTGAAGTCGCAAATCCTGTTATATAGTGCCAGCCCTTTATTCAATGGTAATACGGAGATGAGCAACTTTAAGAACCAGGATGGCACCGCCCTGATCAGCGCCACTTTCGACAAAGAAAAATGGAAGAAAGCAGCAGATGCCGCCAAAGCAGTGATAGATCTCAACAAATGGCAGTTATATACCGTTGCGGATGAAGATCCCTTCCGCGCCGCCTTCCTTTCCTGCCGCAACTTATTCTTTGATGGCTGGCAAACAGAAGCCATCTGGATTCGTACCAACTCAGACCATGTGGGCAACTGGGAAAGACATTGTTCTCCCAGATGTGCCAATGGCTCCGGCTGGAACGGTATCGCCGTTACCCAGGAAATGGTGGATGTATTCCGTACTGCCAGTGGCCAACCCATCACAGATAACGCCAGCGGCTATACGGAAACTGGTTTTACCACCACAGCTACCCCTTATTATGTAGATGGCACCTCCAATATGTATAAAGGAAGAGAACCCCGGTTTTATGTAGACGTGACCTTTAATGGCGCCGTGATACCAGTGGTTCCGGAAAACGGACAAACACGCGTGGAGTTTTTCTTCACCGGTAATTACGGTAAGAACGGCGCTCCGAGAGATTGGCCTACCACCGGATATACCGCCCGTAAAAATATTCACCCCAATACGGACTTCAGAAGCGGCAGAAGTTTTTCACGTCCGGCCATGATGATCCGTCTTGGTGAAATTTACCTGAACTATGCAGAGGCGTTGAATGAATACGATCCAGGAAATCCTGATATTTTAAAATATCTCAATAAAATCCGCCACAGGGGAGGACTCGCCGATATGGCAGCTGGTAGCAGCCAGGCAGAGATGCGTAAACAAATTCACCTGGAACGCCAGATCGAACTGATGTTTGAAGGACATCGCTATTGGGATGTGCGCCGCTGGAAAGTAGCCAATGCACCTGACCAACATCAGGGCGGACAATTCCACGGGATGAATATTGAAAAAGGAAGTTTCCTGTCTGATCCTGAATTTCATAAAAGGATAGTCGCCTTTACGAGAGCGCAATGGGATAATAAATTTTATTTTTATCCGGTGCCGCAGAGTGAAATTGACCGGAATAAAAAACTGGTGCAGTTTACGGGGTATTGATGTAATGCGTTTATAACAACAATGGGGTGTCAAAGTTATTTTGACACCCCATTGTTGTTATTTTATTTTGGAACTATATTTTATATTGTTCTTGTGGAGGTTGATTAACTTGTCAAGTTTAAATCCATCTGTCACCTAATCAAAATTGTTATTATATTTCGGGTAAGATAGTTGTCAACCAAAAGAGTAAAACTTTATTAATATCCCGTATGAGAATCTCAAGTCTTTTTACTGTGAAATAAAATTCTCTCGTTTCAATGCCATATTAAGCTGATAAATGTTAAGGTTTGTCACTCGTAGCTTGCGACCCAAATATGGCAGCCTTAGTACCATTAGATACTGGTATTGTTTCAATTAGCAATCGATTTATAATCTAAGAAGAAATTAACATCATGATGTGGCCCGATTACCTATTTAAGATCAGTTGTTTGCCGAGAAAAAAAATAATTGTATTTATGACAAGTATTTTATTGATGAATGTGCATCTGGCATCGGCACAATTAAAGCTCGATCCGGTCTTACCACCCTCGCCGAACGCAGCCTCACTTGGTAAGTTTGCAGATTTTCCTACGAATCTTTACAATGGAGTTCCACAGATAGATATTCCACTTTGGAATATTGACATGGGAAAGGTGAAGGTACCTATTTCACTGAGTTATCATGCCAGTGGTGTACAGGTTTCAGAGGTGCCGTCCTGGACCGGCTTAGGCTGGACACTCAATGCCGGGGGAGCAATTACCCGTTCTGTACATGGGCTTCCGGATGATGCGTCGGGAGGTTTCTTATCTAGCGAGGTGGTGCCGGAGTGTGCAACCAGGCCAGGAAATGTTGACTATATGCTTTTTCAGAGTGCCATAAGTGGAACTGGGGACACAGAGGGCCGACAGGGCATCATTGCAGGTCGCCATGAATAACGTAGTTTCCAGTACAGGAACAATGAGTTATACTTTTCCTGCAACAGCAGACCTGGTATTGGCCAATTATGATGGCGTTACACAATTGTATGAAGCAACCAATAGCGTTTCCTTAGTTGATGGTTTTGATTCCGGCGATAACAGTAATATTACAATAGCAATTAATCCTGCCGCCAATAATGGAAGCACCTTAGTGCAGGTATCTAATCCTTTACCTGGTATTTCCGCAGCAGCGTTGACTTATCTTGCCTATAATTATTATGATGATTATAGCTTCCCTGGTAGCAGTACTCCTGAAATGGGTGATTATAGTAAACCTCAGGCGGGCACTGATCTTTATCCTGATTTGATTACAGGTGTCAGTAAGCAAACTGCCGGGCTACTCACCGGCACTAAAGTGGGGATACTCGGTACCAACCAATGGCTATCCAGCACTAATTACTATGACACAAAGGGGAGAGTGATCCAAACGATAGGTGATAACGCCAATAACGGTCGTGATATAAAAACGGTACTGTATAGTTTTAACGGTAAGATCCTTAGCACGTATTACCATCACACCAATCCACGAAGTGGCACAGTGGCAGATACAAGAATACTGACTACCAATTATTACGATCCGGCAGGACGGCTAACAGAAATCCGCAAAAAGCTCAATGATCTGTCGGAAAAGACTATCGCGATCATGACTTATGATGAGTTGGGGCAACTCAAATCAAAATCATTAGGAAAATCGGGTACGGGTGTTCCCCTGGAAACATTGAATTATAATTATAATATCCAAGGTTGGCTCAAAGGAATCAATGCTGATTTTGTAAATACACAGAATAATACTGACAACTGGTTTGGCCAGGAGTTGAGCTATGACTATGGGTTTACAAAGAATCAATATAATGGGAACATTAGCGGCGCCAAATGGAAGAGTAAAAGTGACGGTGTCCAGAGCATACGGCTATGACTATGATAATGTTTCTCGCCTTTCTAAAGCTGATTTTAACCAGCAAAATGCGGGTAGCAGTACCTGGGAATCAAATCTGATGAATTTCTCCGTGGGAGGAATCACCTACGATGCCAATGGAAATATCATGACAATGGCCCAGAGTGGCATAGCCGCAGGTGTATCCAGGCCTATTGATCAGCTGCAGTATTCTTATAAAGAAGGTGGGAAGAGCAACAAACTGGAGACGGTAGTAGATGGCCAGAATACAGTTGATGCGAAGCTTGGTGATTTCAACAACGGGACTAATAGTGGAGCCGATTATGATTATGATGCCAATGGAAACCTGATATACGACCTGAATAAGAACATTTCAGCGATTACCTATAATCACCTGAATTTACCGGATAGTATTGTGATCACCGGAAAAGGTGTAATAAAGTACCTGTATGATGCCAGCGGTACAAAATTGAAAAAGATCGTTACAGATAGAACGGGGTCGATGCCTCAGGTAACCACTACTGATTATCTGGGAAGCTTTGTATATCAAAACGATACGCTTCAGTTTTTGAGCCACGAGGAAGGTAGAGTGCGGGTTGTTTTAAAAACAGGAGAGGCTCCTCAATATCCTTTCGACTATTTTGTAAAAGATTATCTGGGCAATGTTCGTCTGGTACTAACAGAACAATCCAATGTTGGTGTGTACGCAGCCACAATGGAAACCGCCGCGGCACCAGTAGAAGATGCGTTATTCAGTAACGTTGATATCACCCGTACACCAAAACCTGTCGGCTACCCAGCTGATGCAACTACCTCTCCTAATGACTACGTAGCCAGGCTAAATGCCACCAATGGGCAGAAGATTGGTCCATCCCTGGTACTGAGAGTAATGGCGGGAGATACGCTGCAGATAGGTAGCAAAGCATTCTAT
>NZ_DATCVJ010000484.1:0-6429 GCF_036566945.1 Chitinophaga sp.
GTTTAACTGGCTGTTGATGGTACCGTTAATACCGTTGATATTGGGTACCGCGCCGGCATTATTTTTAAATAAATTACCCTGTTGTGTATTGGAGTTATAAAAAGTTTCTGACTTGAGATTGGTAGAATTATAGCCGCCGGAAATTTTCAGTCTGAATTTTTTCAGGAAAGTGAATTCCAGGAAAGCGTTCAGGGTGCCGGTGTTGTTAATACTTTTACGGTATTCGTTTTGTGCCTGCAGCAAAGGGTTGACGAGGTTGTTGCCTAGTCCGGCGGTGGAGGTGCCGTTGTTAAAATCTTCCAGGGCAAGACTATCAATCACTTCATTCAACAGGTTCTGGTTGCCAACACCGGATACCGGCCGGTATTGCCACATGCCCTGCACTACGCCACCACTGAAGGAGGCGGCGGGAATGGTGCCATAGGAAGTGGAGTTGGCATAGCCGGCGGTGAGACCGAGGCGGATATTTTTATTCAGTCGTTGATCGAGGGTAAATTTACCATCATATCTTTTCAGGCCGGTGTTGATAATAATGCCTTTCTGGTCGTAGTAGGAGCCGCTTACAGAGTAGCGGGTATCGCCATTGCCTGCACTGATATTGAGCGTATGATTTTGTGTAAGACCTGTTTGCAGGAGCAGGTCCTGCCAGTCGTAGCCCGGATTATTTTTATAAGAGTCCAGCGTAATACCATTGGCCGGATCGAGATAGATTTTTGCATTGGTGTTGACAAGGGCGCCGGGCTTACTCTGAACGCTATCGAGCTCCAGTTGTAATTTTACAAATTCATAAGGACTCAGCATACTCATTTTTTTCGTGTATTGTTGTGCGCCGAGCGAATAACTATAAGTGACCCTGGGTGGGCCGGGTTTACCTCTTTTTGTATTAATGATGATAACGCCGTTAGCGCCTCTGGCGCCATAGATGGCGATAGATGATGCGTCTTTCAATACTTCCAGGGAAGCGATTTCATTGGGGTTAATAGAATTGATATCCATGTTTTCGATAGGAAATCCATCGATCACAAATAGGGGAGAACCGTCCTGGCTAACAGAGCTGCCGCGGATTACAATGCGGGAAGCGGCGCCGGGTTGTCCGTCGTTGGAACTCACCTCCACGCCGGCTACACGTCCTGCCAGTGCCTGATCAAAAGAAGGCACCGGCGCTTTTTGCATATCTTCTACATTGGCTTTGCCTACGGAACCGGTAAGGTCTTTACGGGTAGTGGTACCGTAGCCGATGACAATCACTTCATTTAAACCGCTGTTGCTGGTCTTGAGCTTTATATCCAGGAAGTGTTGTCCTTTGATGGGTACCTCCATGGTTTCGTAACCAATGAAGCCTATTTGCAGGGTACCTTCTCCTTCGGGTGCGCTGATAGAAAAGTTGCCATTCGCATCCGTGATGGCTGCTTCATTGCTGTTTTTTAATCGCACCGAAGCCTTGAATAGTGGTTGACCGGTATCATCTGTTACCCTGCCGGGTATTTTTTCTTTTTGAGAAGAGATAGGAGTGCTGGCTTCTTTTTTCTTCAAAATAATATAGGCGTCGTTGATCGTCCACTCGATGTTTTTATCTTTTAGCAGGGTATTGAGTACCGTCGCCAGTTCGCTTTGCTGGAAATTGACCTTCACTTTTTCTTTGTCGTTTAACAGCAGGTTATTATAGAAAACGGTGTAGCCTGTTTGCTGCTTGATAGCTTTGAATATATCGGCCAGCGGGAGTCCTGCATTTCCACTTTTCAGCGTAACGGGATGCTGCTGTTGTGCGGAAGCAGGCAGGTGCAGCCAAAGCAAGAGTAGCAGCCCTTGCAGAAAGGGACTCCATTTGGGTGGAATTATTTTCATAACGTAGATTTTAAAGCTGATTTCTATTAGAGACCGGTTTTTATTTAAAACGGGTGAATGGAGGAGATGGGTTTTTATAGATGATGCCGGGTTTGTCGCAATCACCCTCCTGTAAAGTCGTGATTGCCCTGCCTCTAGGATATGCATGGACAGTATATTTGAATGGTGATGCAGACACTGGGTTTAACAATATAAAAAAACAAAAACGGAAATTATGAGAAAGATCATCGTTACGACATTTGTTTCCCTGGACGGGGTATTGCAGGCGCCCGGCGGTCCCGATGAAGATCCCACCCATGGCTTTAAATGGGGCGGCTGGACGGCCACACAAGGAGATGCATTAACGAACCAGGCCATGGTCGATATCATGGCGCAGCCATTTGATTTGTTGCTGGGCAGGCGCACATACGAGATTTTTGCTGCGTACTGGCCCTATGCAAAAGGTCATCCTATCGGGGAGGTATTTGACCGTGCACATAAGTATGCTGTTTCCAGCAAGTCCGTGAAACTGAGCTGGGCCAACTCCACACTCATCACCGGCGATGTGGTAGCGGGGCTGCGTAAGCTCAAGGCATCGGAAGGACCGGATCTGTTGGTATACGGCAGTGGTAAACTCATACAAACCTTATTGAAAGAAGGCTTAGTAGATAAGTTGTATACCTGGGTATACCCTGTTACCCTCGGGGAAGGTAAGCGTTTATTTGCCGAAGGTACGCAGCCTGCACAATGGAAATTATTGCATTCCGTCATTTCTACCACCGGGGTAATCATTGCCACCTATGAACCGGCAGGTGAATTGAAAACAGGTTTAATCGGACCGGATAATCCTTCGGAAGCGGAGTTGAAGCGGAGAAAGGAGTGGAAGAAAGAAGGGTAGATAAGATGATAGACTTTTTTTGGTAATACAGATGCGTTTGCGGGCAAGTGTTGGGAAAGAGGTGTTTGATATGATAGTGAATGGTGAGGCATAATGTGCCCCACCACCCTAAACCCTGTTCTCCGGTAATAACTTCACCGCATGATTGCTGATGCTGGTAGGGAATTGCGCTTTCACTTTATCCGTTACCGGATCGCGGTAGCTGGTAGCTCTTCCTTCTATGTGCAGCCATCCGGAAGGATCAAGGGTGATGAAGGCAAAGAGTGCTTCCTTATAATAATGCGCGCCGGTATCGGTGTACACGTAGGAGGCGCTGTTTAGTAAAAAGTAATGCACCCCGTTTCTGGCTCCGTATCGGTCGTCATGATCGTGGCCCATGAATACCGCTGTTACGGCGGTATTTTTGCCCGCCTGCTTTGCGGCGAAGTTGGCCTCATCGAAGATGGCCAGGATTTCATCTGCATTGCCCAGTTCCGTGTAAAAGTCGCTCAGGAAAACAGGTTGATGCATAAAAACAATGACAGGGTATTTGGCGGCGGCCAGGTCTTGTTTTAGCCACTCCAGCTGTGGCTGGTCAGTAAAACTACGCATAGGCGAGGGATAGGGGCCCCAGTTGCTGTTATTGTAGTCTTCCAGTGTTTTATCTTCTTTCCGTAAAAAATTCCTGTCCATTATCACAAAATGATAGCCACCCTGATCAAAGGAATAATACGGTTTTTCCATGCCCCATAATTTCATGATGGTGGCCTTGTCGCAAACATCCATATCATGATTACCAAGTACATGATATTTAGGACCCTTGAACCGGTTCCATTGTTCCATGATTTCTTCTGATTTTTTAGGACGGCAAAAATCCCCGCATTGGATAATGAAGTCGGGCGATTCTTTCATGACCGCATCCATAAAGACTTTCATCCGCGCTATTTCCGGCACGTTAAATTGCAGATGATGCAGATCGGAAATGACGCCTATGCGTAATTTTTTGCCATGGGTGGCCGGCTGGCTAATGGGAACAGACCATGTGTTGGAGGCGAGTAACAGCCCTGTGCCTGATAAGCCTATTTGCTTCAGGAAATTTCTTCGTTTCACCATTCACTGTAATTTATAATGCCGGAATTTAGGGTTATTCTTTTGATTTTCGCAGTCATTATTTTTTTATCCGGTTATAAACATGAAAGAACGGGAGTCTTTCATGTGATGAATGAAAGACTCCCGTTCTTATTTTTTTTAAAAGATATACGTCCGGTTATTTTGTAATCATTATTTTATCAACGAAGACTTTTTTATCAGGGGTAATCAATTGTATAAAGTACATGCCTGATGCAGTAAGACCCGTAAGATCTAGACTATTGCCTTTGATGGTTCCCCGGTATACAATACTGCCATCCCCGGTCTTAACGATTGCCGTAGCGCCCTGGAATTTGGTTCCTTCTTTAAAGTAGATCACGCCATTGGAAGGATTAGGGAAAAGCTTGAGTGACTGTGCCACTGGCTGCACTGATCCTGCCATTTTAGTGGGGTTCACATATTCCAGGCTGTTAGACCCAATGGTGAGAAATTCGTTGCTGGCAGGTCCTGTCACCAGGCTGTAAGCATATGAGTTATAAAACGCCCTCACCGCAGAATCACTGAGCGCCTGGTTGTAAATATATAGTTCATCCATTCTGCCGTCATAACCTCCCGAACCCGAACCTCCGTCGTTGCCGATGCCATAAAAAGTACCATCGGAGGTATACTTGATTGTTCCCAATGAAGGTGCATAACTGGAAAGCAGTTGGCCGTTTAAGAAAACCTTCACCAGTGATCCGTTATAGGTTACCGCAATATGACTCCACCTACCGGGAGGTACTGGTCCACCCACGCCTGCTTCCGACTGGTGAGTGGTGTTGATAACCATAAACACCCGATTGTTGTTCGTGACAAGCTCCCAGCCACTGGTACCTGGAGAATATCTTCCGGATATGACGGTGCCCACGTTATTCGAATCTGGTTTTATCCATACGGAAAGGCTCAGCTGATTTACCGGAAGGCTATCATAAGGAAGCGTTACGACACTACCGATTCCGTCAAATAGCGCCGCCTGCCCGCAAATGGAATCAGGGCGAAATGCCACCTTATAGGTTGCACCGTTATTGGCATTGGGGGTTGAATCATTCGCGTTCCCGCTGAATGGATAATAACCAAAAGGATTGGCGGGCGCCACACAGCAGTTATTATCCTGTACCACTACCGTTACGGCAGTTCGGGTACTTGTGCAGGTGCCCGAAGATGCGGCCGCATAATAGGTGGTAGTGGCGGCAGGGCTTACAGAAAGTGTGCTGCCGGTGGCCAATAGTGTACCGCCGGTGCTGGCAGTATACCAGCTGATGGCCGCGCTACCGCTACTGGCGGATAATACAGCCGTATCGCCCACTGCGATCGTATCTGCAGCTGGCGTAATGACAGGTGCTGCGGGAATAGTACTGCTGGTAAAGGCATAGTACAACTGCAGTGAATTGAGCAGCCCCAGTAAACTGCTGCTCAGGGTTATTTTCACCCGGTCAAAAGAAGCGGAAGGCTTGAGGAAAATTTCGCCTCGTCCTGTGGTGGTGGTCCGGAAGTTGGCAGTGGTGACTCCCGCAGAATCGCTGTTGGCAACAGATCCATTGAATGTTTGCACGCTAACGCCACCAAAGAGATTTACACTGAGGGGGTTATTGGTGGCGCCAACACCTACAATCAGTGAATCGCAGCCACCGGATGTGGCAGCCGGAAAAATCAGGGTCTGGTGAATGGTAACCCCGAGTAGCCCGGCAGTAATGTTGAACTGCGAGTAGTCATTGAGGTTGGTGTTGTTCACCGGATTATTAGGATTGCTCACACCGCATAAAAGACAAATACCCGTGACGCCGTTGGTTTGACTGTTGGCATAAGTTTGTCCGTAAGTGGTGCGGGACATAAATATTAGGATGGTAAATATGGCACACAGCCAAAGTTTACCAGGTCGGAGGTGTAGATGATGTTTCATAGCACAGATTTGGTGAGAAATTTATCTCTAATGTAGGGTGTAATCCTGCAGTGGGACTGCCACCATGTTAGAGAACAACCCGCCAAAGTAAATCCCGTCAATAGGTGCTATATTTGCCGGGTCTTTAAAAAATACCCATGGCGAAAAATATAGCAACGGCACAGATACAACCTTCCGGTTTTGATTTTTTAAATAGACTGAAGCAGCACAATAACCGGGATTGGTTTAATGAACACAAAGCTGTTTTTCAACAGGAACAGCAACAGGTGGAGATCTTCGCGGAGTCATTACTGGAGCTGCTCTCCGCTCATGACCTGATAGAAACCCCTTCGGGCAAAAAAAGTTTATACCGCATTTACAGAGATACACGTTTTTCCCACGATAAAACGCCTTATAAAGCCCATTGGAGCGGTAGTTTTAAACGTGCCACCAAAAGTCGCAGGGGCGGATATTATTTTCATATTGAGCCAGGCAACAGCTTTATTGCCGGTGGTTTTTGGGGGCCTACACCTGCCGATCTGAAACTGGTCAGAGATGATATTGCATTCGACGACAAACCCCTGAGAAGAATCATTAACAGCAAAGCATTTATTTCCACCTTTGAATCGTTGAAAGGGGAGCAGCTAAAGACCGCCCCCAAAGGCTTTGATGCAGATCATGAAGCCATTGATCTGTTGCGTTACAAACAGTTCCTGCTGAT
>NZ_DATCVJ010000485.1:0-4569 GCF_036566945.1 Chitinophaga sp.
ATTTTGGAGGTAGGTGTATGATGTTGGTTATAAAATTACGCGATTTTGTTTTAATTTTAGGTATCAACCATCGTAAAAAGATTAAATAATTATAATTGTAATATGTATGCATGTGTCAATTCCATCTCTATCTTTAGTCGGAGCAGGACCCGGAGATCCTGAAATGATGACCCTGAAAGCCATCAATACCATCCGCCAGGCAGATGTTATATTATATGACGCATTGGTAAATGAATCATTGCTGGAATATGCAGCGCCAGGCGCCATTATTCAGTTTGTGGGAAAACGCTATGGCTGTCACGCGCTATCCCAACAGGAAATCAACCAGCGCATCGTGGAAATGGCGACGGCCCATGGCCACGTAGTACGATTAAAAGGAGGAGATCCCTTTGTATTTGGCAGGGCTGTGGAAGAAATACAAACGGCCAGACAACACGGCATCAAAGTAACAGTGATACCCGGCATCTCCAGCGCGATAGCGGTACCCGCTTCCCAGATGATTCCACTGACCTGCAGAGGTGTGGCGGAAAGTTTCTGGGTTACCACCGGTACCACCCGCTCCGGCGACATTTCCGCTGATATTGAACTGGCAGCCCGCTCCACCGCCACCGTGGTTATATTAATGGCCATGAGCAAACTGGAAGGCATCATGCAGCTCTTTGCGCAACACGGGAAAAGCGATACGCCGGTAGCCATTATACAAAATGGTACCACTCCGCAGCAACAAATGGTGATTGGCACCGTAAAAGATATTGTATGGAGAGCACAGGCCGCCGGTATGGGCAACCCCGCCATTATTGTGGTAGGTGAAGTAGTGAAACTACAGGCAATACTGGCAGATGAAACAGTACAACAATCACAAAACAGCGATACAATACATGAAGAAAGACAAAGCGGGTTGTGATGGAAAAACCTGTCTCCTTTGCAGGCTATCCCTGAAAGAATGGGCGCCGGCAGTGGCTTTGCAGCGCAAAAACTTTATCCTGAACAAAGGCGAAACCTTGTTTACCGAAGGCGATAAAGTAAATGGGATCTACTTCATTTATGAAGGCCGGATGAAAGTGCATAAACACTGGGGAACAGAAAAAGAACTCATCGTTCGTTTTGCACAAAAAGGAGATATCGTAGGACATCGCGGTATGGGCGGCCCGGAACAACTGTATCCGGTATCTGCCACCGCGCTGGAACAGGTAAAAGTTTGTTTTATAGAGATGGATTTTTTTCAGACATCTCTCAAAATAAATCATGACCTGTTATATGAACTCATGCTGTTTTATGCACAGGAATTACAGTCTTCTGAAAAGCATATGCGCAACCTGGCACATATGTCGGTCAAAGGCCGCATGGCGAATGCACTCATACTGCTCCGGCAAAAATTCGGATTTAATAAAGATGGATTTATAGATCTTCCCCTTTCCAAACAAGACTTTGCTTCTTACATCGGCGCTACCTACGAAACGACTTTCAGAATATTGAATGAATTGATAGAAGAAAGACTGGTAGCGGTTTCCGGTAAACACTTTACGATACTGAATGAGGCTAAATTATTACGGTTAACAGAAATTACCTGAGCGAGTTTTTGTCTTTCTCAGGATTATACTGATTTAGATGATTTTCAAGATTTTATTTTATAAGATTTAAAAAAGATTAGCGTAGATACAAGCGGATACTCGCTTATGTCTACGCTAATCTTTTTTAAAATCTTATAAAGTCAATAAAAATAAAATCCTGAAAATCATCTAAATCAGTATAATCCTGGGAAAGACAAAAACTCGCTACCCTACATACTTCTTCAACTTCTTCTCATTTAAAATATGAATGGCTTTGCCTTCGACTGCAATTAATTTCTCCTGTATAAACTCCTGCAGATTGCGGTAAATAGTTTCATACGTGGTGCCGGCAAAAGAGGCTAAATCCTGACGGTTGATGGTAAACTGTGTATCGTTATGTAAACGGCTTATTTCCAGTAAAGCATCTGCCAGCCGGCCTTTTACATCCATGTGCACCAGGTTGCGCATCTTTCTTTCTGCTTCCTGCAATTCATCTGCATAAAACTGCATCAGTTTCAAAGTAAGGTTGGGATTGACTTTCAGCGATGCTTCAAAAAAAGCAAGGTCCGTATAACATACGGTGGTGTCTTCCAAAGCCGTAGCAGACACGGTGTATAAACGCTCTCCGCTTCCCAATCCGCGATGCCCGAGTATATCCCCTTTTTGTGCAAAACGAACGATGAGATCTTTATCGGCCCCCCATTGTTTGTGCACTTTCACTTTCCCTTCATACAGAAAAAAAATGCCTTTTACAGGCTGCCCTTCCTGGAAGATGACTTCATTTTTTTTATAAAACAGGTGTTGTTTATGATCTGCCACTGCTGCAATCCACTCCGGAATGCTGAACTGGCAAAGAAAACACGTTTTTAAATCGCAGGTCCCGGCTTTTTTCATGATTGCAATAGTAATGTTTTTTTGGGTTTTTGAAAGAAAAAATAGGTTTTAATATGATTTAGATCATATTTTGTGCTGATTTTTAGTTTTTGATTATCATTTTATATAGTATGAATCATAAAAAAGAGCAAAAGTTGGCCGGAAATATGTCCCGGCGAGTACTTTACCTCAGTATGCAGGCCGGCATCAACGCCCTGGCTATAGGTTTGGTAGCAAAAGGACTGGTGATGCTGATCAGTCTTATTACCAATCTTTCTTTTTATGGTCAATTCTCCTTTGAAGAAGGAGGGCCTGCCGGTAATCATCTGGGTTGGATCGTTATATTGGTGCCTATAATAGGTAGTTTGATAGTAGGGGTGATGGCGCGTTTTGGCAGCAAAGCCATTCGTGGCCACGGTATCCCGGAAGCCATGGAGAATATTATTTTGAACGAAAGTAAAATACCACCGGTGATAACTTTGCTGAAACCATTGTCTGCCGCCATTTCCATTGGTACAGGCGGACCCTTTGGTGCAGAAGGTCCTATCATTGCTACCGGTGGCGCCATCGGTTCTTTTACGGGACAGGTGATTCATATTTCTTCGGCCGAAAGAAAAGTATTACTGGCAGCCGGCGCCTGTGCTGGTATGGCAGCGATTTTCGGTAGTCCGCTGGCGGCCATTTTGCTGGCGATAGAATTATTGTTGTTTGAATTTTCTCCCCGTGCCGTGATCCCGGTGGCTATGGGTTGTATTGTGGGCGCAGGTATGCACATTGCTTTATTCGACAGTCATCCGGTATTTGCCATGCCCGATATTCCGGCGGTATCAGATATTGCACTGCTCACGTATGTGCTTATGGGCGCCGTTGTAGGGGTAGTTGCCGCTTACGTATCCAGGTCGGTTTATTTTGTAGAAGATATGTTTGAAAAACTACCCATTCACTGGATGTGGTGGCCTGCACTGGGCGCGGTAGCAGTAGGTGTGATAGGATATTTTGCCCCGCATACCATGGGCGTAGGATATGATAACATTAAGAACCTGTTGACCGGTAACCTGCCACTGGCGCTGGTGATATCGCTCTGCGTGCTTAAATATCTTTCCTGGGTAATATCTCTGGGTAGTGGTACTTCCGGTGGTACGCTGGCTCCCTTATTTACTATTGGCGGCGCTTTGGGCGCTTTGCTGGGCATAGGCGTACTGAAATTATTTCCCGGCAGCGACATTAATATCGCTACAGCGGCCCTGATAGGCATGGCGGCTATGTTTGCAGGAGCTTCCCGTGCCTTGCTGACAGCGATTGTGTTTTCATTGGAAACAACTGGTCAGACGCATGGCTTGCTTCCATTGATTGGCGCCTGTACCGCTGCTTATTTTGTTTCCTTTTTCCTTATGAAAGGAAGTATCATGACAGAGAAGATCCGCCGCCGAGGCGTTACCGCCCCCGATGAATATACGCCGGATATCCTGCAGCTCATCAATGTATCTGTGGTTGCTTCGATTCCGTCTGTAATATTGCGTAACAACATGACGCTGGTACAGGCCAGCACTTTGTTGCAGCAGCAAACGAAAGGCTATTATTATCAGTATCTGCTGGTCACCGATGAGGAAGGTTATTTCAAAGGATATATCAACAGGGCCGGTTTATTGGCCCACAACGGGAAAGATATTCCTGCCAGTCTGGAAACAGCAACGCCTTATGTGTATGCTTCCGATGATATCAACATAGTGACCGAACTATTCGATAGTTATGCACCAGATGTGCTGGCGGTGCTGGATGCAGATAAAAAAGTAATCGGAATGGTCACCGCAGACGCGGTATTAAGAGCTTATGGAGAACGCCGTAAAGCGGATGGCAGGTATCATTCAGCCTTCTACGGTAATACCCGCCTGTTGCGGTTGATGGCCAGGGGTAAGAGATTGCTGGTGCGTTAAAATGTGTCGTTTTTAGAGATAGGTTGAATGCAGGGGCTGTTCCTAAGGTGGCTGTTGCACAACTCTTGCCCAAAAGGCTCAATAACCTCTTACTTAATTTAGGTTAGAAGGTTATTGAGCCTTTTACTGTTAGTAAAAATGTTGTTGTTGTTACAGTGATAAGTTGATATTAAGCTGTGTATAAGGATGTAAATACAGGAGAAGCCGTTTAT
>NZ_DATCVJ010000486.1:0-2830 GCF_036566945.1 Chitinophaga sp.
ACCAATCGCAAAGTATATTTCACCAAACTATCTCCGGGCATTTACCGTTTTAAGGTGAAAGCGGCAAACAGTGGTGGTAGCTGGAGTGTATCTCCCCGCGTGCTTTTCATCCGGATATTACCGCCGTTCTGGGCCAGCTACTGGGCATATGCGGTGTATGTAATTTTTCTATGCAGTATTATTTATGGCATTATCCGCTGGTATCATCAACGGGCATTACAAAAACAAAAACGGTTACTGGAGTTGCTGGCGCATGAAAAAGAGAAAGAAGTATACCAGGCAAAGATAGAGTTCTTTACCCACCTGGCGCATGAAATACGCACGCCGCTGACCCTGATCAAAGGTCCTATGGAAAAGGTGATCCGCAAATCGGAAGAAGTGCCGCTGATCCAAAAAAACCTGCGGATCATGGAACGCAATACCGATCGTTTACTGGATTTAACCAACCAGCTCCTCGACTTCCGCAAAACGGAGATCAATGGCTTTAGTTTGAATTTTGTGCGCACAGATATTCCTGATTTACTGAAAGAAAACCACCTGCGATTTACGCCGGCAGCAGAGCAAAAAAATATCCGTTTCAAAATAGAATTATCCAGTCTGCATTTCTTTGCTTATGTAGATGCAGAAGCATTGCACAAAATATTAGGCAATCTTATTAACAATGCCATCAAATACGCTGCCACCAAAGCATCTATACACCTGTTGCCGATAGCTGCAGAAGATACTACCTTTACCATACTGGTAAAAAATGATGGGTATATTATTCCTCCGGAGATGAAGGAAAAAATATTCGAGCCTTTTTTCCGGGCGAAGGAAACGGAAGCGCAATCCGGCACTGGCATCGGTTTATCGTTATCGAGGTCGCTGACGATATTACATAAAGGTAGTCTGGAACTGATCGCTGCAGAAGCAGGACTCAACGTTTTTTCACTTACCTTACCTATCCACCAGGAAATAGAATTTAATTTAAGCACATGGAAAATAAACCACTGATACTGTTGGTAGATGATAACGAAGAAATCCTTTCTTTCATCGCCGATGACCTGGAAGAAAAATACAAAGTAGCCACGGCCTTGCATGGAGCGGCGGCGCTGGAAATATTGCAGGAACAGCCCGTACAGCTGGTGATCAGTGATGTGATGATGCCGGTGATGGATGGTTTTGAACTATGCCGTATCATTAAATCCGGTGTGGAATCCAGTCATATTCCGGTTATACTGCTCACCGCCCGCAACACCCTGCAATCTAAAATCGAGGGGCTGGAACTGGGTGCAGATGCGTATGTAGAAAAACCATTCTCACCTGAGTTCCTGCAGGCACAAATCGCGAGTTTGCTGAGCAACCGGCATAAAATAAAATCCTATTATGCCAGCACGCCACTGGTGCATTTGCGCAGCATGGCCAATACCAATGCAGATGAGCAATTCCTCGAAAAACTCCATGACCTCATTAATCAACATCTGACCAACATGGATCTGGATGTAGAACAACTGGCCGATTTCATGAACATGAGCCGTCCTACTTTTTACAGAAAGATAAAAGCAATATCAGATCTTACTCCACATGAACTAATTAACATTGCGCGTCTCAAAAAAGCAGCCACATTATTATCCACCGGCGCGTATAAAATTAATGAAGTCGCCGAGCTGAGTGGCTTCGGATCACTGACTAATTTCGGAAAGAATTTTCAGAAACAGTTCGGCATACTACCATCACGGTATGTAGCGCAAATACAGGCGGAGAAGGATTGTTAGCGGATTTATTTTTTTGTGTTATTAAACTTCACTACTTTTAGTTATCAGCAGTACTCATAGCTGATTCATTTTTTCCTTTCCCATAAATCAACTTTTCACTCAGGTTATTTTTTAACAAAAAACTAAACCTATAAGTTGATTTTATGAAAATTAAAAGTATCTTTGTTTCAGCAATTAATACCAGACCTGGCGGACTATATTCCATGCAATATGACCAATCCGGTATGAGTGAATATAGACGCACAAACCAGTATTGGCGTGATCATGAATCGCTATATACTTTTTTCAATAGCCACATAACAGATCTTCAAAAAGGATTCTGGGGTGACATGAGCATTGAAGAGGCAATATCCACCACGATGATAGATGCAGATCAGTTTGAAGATGCGCTATTAACTTATTGCCAGGGTGGTAAATATGAATTGCAAGTTATATTCCAGCCATTATACAACAGCGAGTATCGGTTGGTTTCTCTTCAAAAAAGTAAAGGAAAAATAAAAAGGAGCTGGTTAAGGTTATATGCATTACGATTAGAAAGGAATTGCTTTATCATCACCGGCGGCGCCATTAAGCTAACCCACAACATGCAGGCACCGCATCTACAAGCGGAATTAAATAAATTGGAACGAGCAAAAATATTTCTTCAATCCAACGACATTTATATCCCTGAAGACTTAAACACTATATTATGAATGAACTTAGAAAAAAACTGGATGCATTGGTTACCGATGATGAGTCGGCGGACTTTGTGGAATGGGTAAATTTCCGCAGGGAAAATAAAGCATGGTTATATAAATCCGGCGCCATTGCGAGCGCTGTATTACATGCTTTAGATGCACTACATATCACTAAAAAGGAGTTAGGCCAACGGATGGACGTTTCTCCTCAACAGGTCACCAAAATACTACAAGGCAGTGAAAATCTGACGCTACAAACCATTACGAAACTGGAAGCAGCGTTGGGTGTTGAATTGATGCCTGTTAATCGAGCTGCAGTAGTAGTAAAAGCCATTGATAAACTCAATAAAAAAAACAAGCCCAAACCAGTTAAACCCTGATTTCACTATTGAGTAATCC
>NZ_DATCVJ010000487.1:0-6726 GCF_036566945.1 Chitinophaga sp.
GGTATGGAATTCGGACAAACCACTGTTGAAGACATGCTGGTAAACGTAAACCATGTGCGCGCCGGATATCCGGTTATTTCTCTGGCCAGGGAAATTGGCGGCCCGGCTGATTTATCGAGCTACGGCATCCCTAGTACCAAAGCGGGTAATATTGAGGGAGGAAAGGATGTGAAGGCGATTTACTCCTGGTTTAGTGAAGCAGGATATACCTATAAAAACCGGTATAGTTTAAGCGCTTCTGTACGCAGGGACGCCTCCAGCAGCTTTGGCCGTGATAACCGATATGGTACTTTCTATTCCGGAGGCGGCGCCTGGGTGGTCAGCGATGAAAAATTCCTGCAAAACGTAAAATGGATCAGCTACTTAAAACTACGGGCCAACTATGGAACCAGTGGCTCTCAACTTGGTGATAACTTTCTCACAAGAACGTTGTACGATCCGAGAAGTACATATAGCGGAGCTGGAGCGGCTACCATCTCGGTGTTAGGTAATCCGGATCTGAGATGGGAAGTAACCAAATCGTGGAATGCAGGAGTTGATATGGAGTTCTCTAAACGTTTTACAGCTACGGTAGACGTTTACAAACGTAGTTCTCAGGATCTGTTACAGAAGGTGATGTTACCAGCTTTATCAGGTTTTCCATCGCAATGGCAAAATGCCGCTACGGTAGACAACAAAGGGATAGAACTGGTGGTGAATTCTCAGAACATCAACAGTTCCAATTTTTCCTGGAGTACCTCTTTCAACATCAGCTTTAACAGGAATCAGATTGTTAATGTGGCCAATGATTCATTAAGACAAGGATATTACCCGCAGAATAGTTATTATCTTTTTAAAGGAGATGATATCAATGCTTTAAAAGCTATTAAGTACGCCGGTGTTGATCTCCAATCCGGGAAGCCAAGATTTGAAAAATTGATTTTCGATGCAAAGGGAAATAAAGTCGGTGTAGAATATGTAAATACAATGGCTGAAGTGGATGCTGCTTCTGACAGCAGGCAGTTTCAAGACATCGGTTCTTCCCAGCCAAGATACTATGGGGGTCTTACCAACAACTTTACCTACAAAAGATTTTCACTAAGTGTTTTAATCACGTTTGCGTTGAAATACACTATCATCGATAACTTTGCCGCGTCTTCTCAGGTGGCGAATATTGACCGGGTTAATCAGCTGGCCTATACCAAAAGTCAAATCCCCTGGACCACACCCGGACAAACCAACGCTACAGAGCCGAAACTTTACTATCAGGCTAATACTGACTATTTCGGATCCAGCAAATATATGCATGATGCCAGCAACGCTTCGCTTCGCAATGTTCGGCTAAACTATGACCTGCCGCAATCGCTGACCAACCGTTTGAAACTATCCAACTTTACGGTATATGCAAGTGCAGATAACCTGTATACCCTCTACAATAAAAATATTGTTGCCTCCGGCCCGGAAGGCCCTTCTGTTGGCCAGGCACAAAACTTCGGCAATTCGGCCGGCCCGCTAAGTATACCGAAGCGGTATGTATTTGGACTACAGGTAACATTTTAGTTGAAAGTTAAAAGTATTACAATGAAAAATTACGCCATTATATTTTTGATATCTCTTATTGCAGTAGCCTGCAATAAAAAGATCGATGAGATCAGTCCTCTAATTAAAATTGATAAAGACGGAGAGCTATCGTCTGTCGCCGGAATTGTAGAAGCCACTGTAGGCAATTATTCCCTGTTGCGTGATAATTCCACTGTTTCTATGTCTTATGACGAACCACTGGCAAACTTATCCGAAAGCCGTGGCAACAACGTCACCTTGCGCACCTTCGGACCTGCAGAAAAAATGACGGATGCATTCTTTTATCAAAACAGTAACAGTCCAACGCTTGGTTTCAGCAACGATTTTTATCGTGGCTCCTACCAGCTCATTGTAAGCATCAATACTACTTTGGAGGGGATCGCTGATTTCGAAAATACAAGTTTCGCCTCTTCTTCGGAAGCCGACCAGAACAGTGTGTTGTATGCGAAAGGCGAAAATCATTTCCTGAGGGCACTTGCTTATTTTAACCTGATCAGATTATACGGCAAGCCTTACTATCAGGATGCCGCCAACAGTTCCGGTATTGCATTAAAAAAGACAAGTGATATAAAGGAGATACCCGCACCATCTACTGTTAAGGAAGTATATGATTATATCACAGCAGAATTGAAAACTGCAGCGCAATTGATGAAAACCCCTGTGACAAAGACAAACAGTTTTGCCAGCAAAGAGGCTGCATGGGCATTGTTATCAAGGGTGTATTTGTATATGGGCGGTAACATGGTCAGTCCGGACGCTACTTATAACCAGGCAGCCATCACCTATGCTGACAGTACATTAACACAAAACAACGGAAAACTGGCATTGCTGCAGGGAGACGACTATAAAAAGCTGTTTGCCGCTGACCAGGATGGAGCTATTGGCCGCGCTAAATTTGCGGCCAATAAAGAGATCATTTTTGCATTTGATAACATGACAGGCTACAGTCTCATTGGCCTGCTTTACAACTATGATGCAAATTATGGCTATGGCGGATTTTTTCTGCCATCTTCCGACCTTCAACAATTATTTACAGCCCAGGATATCCGAAGTAATTTTTTTGAGGTCAATCCGGCCACCGGCCTGGCCGAAACAACCAAATTCCTGGTACTGTATAGCCAACTGCTCACCCACGCTCCTAATATATTTTTGCGCACGGGTGAATTGTACCTGAACAGGGCTGAAGCTTATGCTAAAATGAAAAATTACGCGATGGCCAGGGCCGACCTCAGTACCATTCACACCCGCGCTGGGTTACCTGAATCGGACATCACCAGCATCGCTGATCAGGACCTGCTTACAGCGATTCTCAAAGAAAGGCGAATGGAACTTGCCTTTGAAGGACATGCGGGATACGATTGTTTCCGCAATGGATTACCCATGATCCGAAACGCTGCCGATAATAATGGGAAAGCGTTGATCATTCAGCCCGATGATCCAAAAGTGGTGTTGACTACACCGAACTTCTAGAGATACTTAGTATCATAATTAACTTTTTCATAGAAGCCTGATGGCTTCTAAAGGATAATGTTTTGCATTCTACATTTCAAAAACCAATAAAAAATGAGTTACAATCTGAAGATTTCGAAGACTATGTGTCTGACTTTTTTTTCCATCCTTTGTTTCACAGTGGTTTCAATGGGACAGGAAAAATCCAGGTTATTTGTGGGAGACAAAGCGCCGGAGCTTCGTTACGGGAAATGGCTAAAAGGCACTCCTGTTAAGGAGTATAAGAAGGGTCATCTTTATCTTTTCGAGTTTTGGGCAACCTGGTGTGGTCCCTGCATTGCATCTATGCCACATCTTTCTGAATTTGCCCGGGAACATAAAAAAGAAGCTACCGTCATTGCGGTGAATATATGGGAGAAAACCGGCGACAAACCTTATGAGTCCTCGCTTCCCAAAGTCAGCAAATTTGTGACCGGCATCGGCAACAAAATGGACTTCAATGTTATCACCGACAGCAAAGACCAGTTCATGGGAAATGAATGGATGAAGGCTGCCGGACAGGAAGGCATACCTTGTTCGTTTATGGTAAAGGATGGGATCATTCTGTGGATAGGTCATCCGATCGAGCTGGATTCTGTCGTAAATGTAGTAATGTCGGGAAATTACGATGTAGCTGCTACCAGGAAAAAGTTACAGGCAAGAAATGAAGAATCAGATTCTGCAATGCTGCCCTTCCAAAATCTATATAAAGCTTACGAAAAAGCAGTCGCTGATAAGCAATACAATGAGGCCATCCAACTACTGGATTCAGGTATTGCCACTATGCCAGCCTTTGCCGGAACATTCGGTTTCTTTAAGTTCCAAACCTTACTTGAACATGTCAATGAAGATACGGCAATGGCTTTTGTAAGACCATGGCAAGCTACCAAGCCGGGATATGTAGGCTCTACAGCGGCAGTAATTGCAAATCAAAAGGGATGGAAGAAATCAACGTATGAATATGCTTTAGAGCTGTTGAATGCGCAACTGCAAGTACCGCAAATGCCAGCATCTATGGTCTACGAGCAAATGGCCGGCGCATATGCAAATATGAGTGATTATAAAAATGCGGTGCAATACCAGGAGAAGGCAATTACTACTGCAAAACAGTTATTGAAAGAAGGTAAATTCGCCGGCTTCATCATGGAAGATACCATCAAAGCATCTGAGAAGAAACTTGCGGAATTAAAAAAAGAGTTGAAGTAAAACAGCTAACGTAATAGTAACTACTTAGGTCTGAGGTGGGGCGGGCTAAGTAGTTGCTATTACAAGTGAAATATCGAACTTAATCTGCCTAATTTTTCAAAACCTCAGTTTCCCCCTAACATACGCCGCTATCTCCGCCATCACCTCCCTTCCCTCCTCTATTACGCCTCCCATCTGCATGAAGCCATGGATCATTTTCGGGTAAATCATCTCCTTTACTTCCACATGTGCCTGGCGAAGTTTTTCTGCATACAGCACAGCATCATCCCGCAGCGGGTCATATTCTGCTGAGATAATGAACGTATCAGGCACACCGGATAAATCATTATCGTATAACGGTATCGTATTCATTTTACCTGCTGTATAATACTTCCAGAACTCATTGGCGCTCTTTAAAGTGACAATAGGCCCTTCTGCAAACGTAGACCAGGAAGGGGCTGCAAAGGAGCAGTCTGTAAGAGGATAGATGAGGATCTGGCATAAAATATTCTTCAGCTTCGCTGCTACCGCCATGGCTAATGTACCACCGGCGCTATCTCCGGCCACGGCTATACGATGATGGTCTATGCCCAGTTCTGCTGCATGGTGAATGATCCATTCGGTGGTGTCGATACAATCATTCTGGCCGTGCGGAAATGGGTATTCAGGCGCCAGCCGGTAATCAACGGAGATAACGACTACTCCGGATAAATTTGTCAGTTGCCGTAATGGGCGGTCATGTGTTGCAAGACTTCCTTTGAAAAATCCTCCTCCATGAAAATAGACGACTGCCGGTAATACTTTTTTATTATCAGGCCGGTAAATCCTGATGTTAACATTCCGGTCGGTAAATCCGATGGTTTTGTCTTCGACTGAAAATACAGCTTCCTCTTCGCCTGCAAGTGGTATCAACTTTTCATAGCGTGCTCTGGAAGCCTGTAGTTTATCTTCAATAGGTGCAACATTCAGGGAGTGAATGAAAGTCAATGCGTCCTGTACCTGTGGTATAATTTCCATTGTATACTTGTTTTGAAGACAAATTTCATGGCTGGAGAGATATAAAGAAAATAGCTTAATTTATAGGCGGTCATAAAAATAATTATAACTTTATTGCATGGTAAATCTGGAGTGGTACAGAACATTTAAGGCCGTTTATCAAACAGGATCACTAACTGCTGCATCCAGGGCTTTGTTTATATCACAGCCTAATGTGAGTCAGCATATTTCTTCATTGGAAGCACATGTTGGAAAGATATTGTTTGAGCGGAAGCCCAAAATAGTCCCTACAGATTATGGCAAGTTGTTTTATACACAGGTAATTGAACCACTGGAAAAGTTGGAGAAAATAGAGGCTAATTTTAATACGGCTTCTTTTAAAAAGAAGTCACCTATCATCCGGCTGGGTACCGTGCAGGAGTATTTTCAGGCTATCCTATCTGAAAAAATCGCCGCCATTGAGCCCAATCTTATTCTGTCTTTTGGCCGCACTAAAGAGTTATTGGGCAGGTTGCAAAAAGGCTCATTGGATTTTGTGGTGGCGACTAAGTTGACCGAATATAAGCAGCTCGTTTTTGAGCCTATCCGACAAGAAATTTTCATCATCGCCGGGAGTAAAACAATTGACACCACTGATTTTGATCATTACGTTAAGGAAGAATACTGGGAAAGTGCAGAAGCCTGGTTATTATCACAGCCATGGTTTGCCTATACTATAGATCTTGCTATCATACGCAGGTTCTGGCAAAAGAATTTCGACAAACGTCCGGTGATTAAACCATCCTGTGTAATACCGGATATGAATCTGATCTTAAAATCACTGAAGCACTCGATTGCATTAACCATTGCAGCAGATTACCTGCTGGACGATGACCTGAAGATCATCTGGCGTGGCAGAACACCATTGGAGAATGTATTGTATCTTGTTTATGATAAAACAAAAGTAACACCTGACCAGGTGAAGTTGATGAAGGAATTTTGCCGATAAATAAACACACAGTGAACATAATCATCCAGGCTCCGGGTAAAGCCTGATTTTGCACAACGCGAGAAATTCAAAATAAAACAACCAATGCTAAAACGAACAATGCTATCCTGGGCGGTAGCCCTTATTTCCACGGTCGCATTTGCGGATATCCGTTTGCCTAATGTACTGGCAAGTAATATGGTATTACAACAAAAGTCTGACGTAAAGTTATGGGGATGGGCCGGGCCAACGGAAAGAGTGATCATTACCACCTCCTGGGATAATAAGTCTGATACCGTAGTAGCCTCCAGGGATGCCAACTGGAACATTACAGTACACACGCCAGCCGCCGGAGGGCCTTACACGATTACCTTTAAAGGACAGAACACCATCGTGCTGGATAATGTAATGCTGGGAGAGGTATGGGTATGTTCGGGTCAATCCAATATGGAATGGAGCAGCCATCAGCAAATTCAGCAGATCATCGACGAAATACCCAACAGTGCCAATACAAATATCCGGCTCTTTAA
>NZ_DATCVJ010000488.1:0-10840 GCF_036566945.1 Chitinophaga sp.
AAATGCCTGCAAACAATGTCATGCTTACTGATGTTGATAGGGAGTAGCACATAGCTGAAATAAGGTTACTATGAGAAGAGTCTACAAAAAGGCAGATCTTCCGGTAGCGGAGATCCGCAAATTCCTGGAACCCGGACCTATTGTACTGGTGAGTTCCCGCTGGAAAAACAAGACGAATATCATGACGATGGGCTGGCATACGGTGATGGAGTTTTCTCCTTCCCTGATTGGCTGTATGATCACCAGCGCCAATCATAGTTATGAGATGATTAAGAAGAGCGGGGAGTGTGTCATCAATATTCCTACTGTGGACCTGATCAACGAAGTGATTGGAATTGGCAACAGTACGGGGACACATCTGGACAAATTCAAAAAATTTGGGTTGACCGCAGAAGAAGCCCACCTGGTAAAAGCACCACTGATAAAAGAATGTTACGCAAATTATGAATGTAAAGTAGCCGATACGCAATTGTTATCCGGCTATAATTTTTTTATCCTGGAGGTAGTAAAAGCACAGGCGGCTGTTTATCCTGCCTATCCCAAAACGGTTCACTACAGGGGAGAAGGGGTGTTTATGGTGTCGGGAAAAAACATCGCCCTGCCGGGAAAGTTTAAACCACAAAATCTATAGTACTCATTATATGCTTGCTCATGTCATCGAATATATTATAGTCGTTTTTATTATCCTGTTCCTGGTGATGCTGGCGCAGAAGCTGAGAATCGCCTATCCTATTGTATTGGTGCTGGGTGGGCTGATCATCAGTATGTTTCATTTTCTGCCGTCTATCAGGATCAATCCTGAATTGATTTTACTGATATTTTTACCTCCACTGCTATACGAAGCAGCCTGGTATACTTCCTGGAAGGAGTTCTGGCGCTGGAGGCGGATCATTTCTCTCTTTGCATTTGTGATTGTGATTGTGACCTCGCTGGTGGTAGCGCTGGTGTCTCATGCGTTGATTCCGGGCTTTACACTGGCGTTGGGCTTTCTGCTGGGAGGTATTGTGTCGCCGCCGGATGCCGTTTCCGCCACCACTATCCTGAAGTATGTGAAGGTGCCGAAACGTTTGTCTGCCATCCTGGAAGGAGAAAGCCTGATGAATGATGCGTCCAGTTTAATTATATTCAGCTTTGCCAAAGTAGCGGTGATGACGGGCGTGTTTGTTTTCCGGGAAGCGGCCACCAGTTTTGTGATAGCCATTGCAATGGGGGTGGCCATAGGCTTGCTGGTTGGCGTGATCTATTATGTAATCCACCGTTTTTTACCTACCAGTACGGAAATGGATGTACTGTTAACGCTCACCGCTCCTTATGTGATGTACATTGCGGCAGAATCGCTCCATGGTTCCGGTGTGCTGGCAGTGGTGAGTGGAGGCTTTTTCCTTTCTGCGCGGAGTCAGCGTATCCTCAATTACAGGAGCCGGCTGCAGGGGGCTAACTTCTGGTCAACGCTGGGGTTTTTATTAAACGGATTGGTGTTTGTGCTCATCGGGCTGGAACTGCCGGTGATCATCCGGCAACTGGGGACTGTGAGTCTGGCCGAGGCGATTAAGTACGGTCTTATTATCACGGGTGTGTTAATCGTAACAAGATTGCTTTGCACATTGGGTTCTTCGATATTCACAGTGTTCATCAGCCGTTATATAACCACTGCTGATAGTCGTCCGGGATGGAAAGGACCACTGATTATCGGGTGGGCAGGTATGAGGGGCGTGGTATCGCTGGCAGCTGCCTTATCTATTCCCGTTTATATGGATAATGGTGCGTTGTTCCCCCAACGCAACCTCATTTTGTTTATCACCTTCACGGTCATTTTATTGACCCTGGTGGTGCAGGGCCTCACCCTGCCGCTGCTGATCAGGTGGGTAAATATGGAAGATCCGGATAAGCATTTGTCGCCGGCAGAACAGGAAAAGAATATCCGCGAAGCCTTGTTGCAGCGCAGCATCCGCTACCTCGATACCCATTTTCCGGAGGAGCTGAAAGCCAATCCTGCATTGCAACAGCTGCGGGAAGACCTGATACATCGTAAGTCAGTGTCTATGCATAATAAAACAGAAGGAGTAGATCATAAAATGTATAAGAAGGTATATCTGAAGATGCTGGAGCATCAACGCTATGTATTACATGAATTAAATAAAGATCCCCGCACAGAGCATGAAATTATCAGGAAGTACCATGAACTGGTGGATATTGAAGAAGAAATTTTAAGAATGAAGTATGAGCATGTGTAAGACAGATACCCTCGTTCTGCAAAATTCACAAACTCCGTCATAAATTGTATCTTGCCGCTATGAAAATGAGTGATTACCTCCGGCAGGGGAAGTCCGAAAATTACCAGGACGCAGAACAAAAAGGTTTGATGAAAGCCGGTGAGGTAGCGATTTTGCTGTCGAAGAAATTCAATACTAAAATAGCCGCAAAGGAGCTGGAGCCGTTTGCCACAGAATGGCATCATGCGGGCGTATTTAAGAGCAGTGCCGGCCAGTCGCTGCGGGGGCGCAAAGTTTATTTTTTCTCTGCTGCCGATGCGGGCAACATCTCCCTGGAAAAAATACTCGCTAACAGGAGTAAGGCGGCAAACAAACCATTGCCGGATACCAGTATGGTACAAGGTTGGTATACACAGTATTTTCGTATGACCGATCCCGTTACACGCAAAACATTTTCAAAACCATTTATAGGCATTTATAAAGGACCGGCGAATAAAGCGCCTAAAGGCTTCAAAGCATTAACAGCAGAAGCTTTTGCGGTGGCAGAAAAGAAGCGGGGAAGAGAATTGAAGCCGGGAGAAGTGCCAGATTTTAAATAACGCCAATATGTTTTCCCGTACCTGTTTCCTGATCACCTTTGGAGTATTGCTGTGTATGAACGGCTACTGTCAGCATTTTGCAAAAAAGGATTTCGACATTATTAATGCAGTGGTGGATAGTGCCAGCACAAAAGCTGTGTTGGTAAAGCGATTAAACGGGCTGCTGAAAAACTATATGCCTTCCCGTAGTGGCATTGGAGCACCGCTTAACCGGCAGCTGGACGGGGAGTTTTATCATCAACGTATCGTAGTAAGATTTTATCCCAATAATTTTTTTATCAACTTACTGACAAGGCATGATAGTATTTTTTTTAGTACGGTCTGCTTTACGGGAAGTGCTTTTTCAGAAGGACCGGGATTTAAGGAGGCCGATAGCGCTGTCAGGGCTATACATTACAACACAGCAGTAATGGCCACTTTTCTGAAAAACAGGAACAGTTTTTACCAATCAGAAAAAACGCTGAACGATCTGGCCGTAGAACTTTCCGGTAACGATGTTTATTTGATGAATTGTGGTGCCGGCTCTCGTCTCACTGTAGAAGATAAGCAAGGCAATGATCTTCTGAAAAAAGAAGATCCGTTCCCGGAAATTAGGGCGATGTTGCAAAATTTTTCATGTGAAGAACAAGCTTACGGTGTAACAGCCATTGATATGCTGATCAACAAAGGTGTATCGATAGATAATCTCACTAGTAAATTATACAAGTATATCAGGAAAAGAAACACCACCGTCATTACCTGCTCCTTTTGCATTATTGGTGTCACCAAAAAACTCTACGACCAACAATAATTATCGCTTCGCCAGCTTCTCCCTAAGCTGCTGATATTGCGCCGTAAATAATTCCGGTGGCAACTTCATTTCCAGTAATGACAGGATCTCTTTGTACTGTCGCCGGAGAAACATGCTGTGGGCTATTTTCAGCTTTCGGTCCAGGTAATAGATCGTGGTTTGAGGATCATCGTATTTCCCTACTTCTGCCATATCTACTTTCGTGATCGTTTTCCAGTCTATATCATGCGGGTTCCATCCTCTCTTAAAAACAATGGAGGTATCTGTCATGATGAGTTCCAGTCGCGCATAGGCAAACATCGACCAGGCCAGGAATAAAAAAGCAACCCCAACAAAGAGCAGGACCGGGGATATATTGATCTGTGAAAAGGTGAAACCCGCCATGATAAGCATGATCACACTCATCACCCAACACATTATCCTGAAAAAATCCGGTATACGAAACCGTTCTGTAGTATAAATGGGCGCCATATGGGTGCTGATTAAAATTCACCTGTAATATAATATCTTATATATTTGCACCCTCAAAAAATCGATATGACCTACCAGGAGAAATTGCAGGCGGTAAAAGCACATTACCCTTTTGAACAATGGAGTGAGGCCTTTTACCCGGACGAAAATGACTTAGGTGGTATGGAACAATACACCCAGGAAAACTGTGATGCCGCCACTGCCATCATGGATGAACTGATTGCTGACTTGCAGGCTGCCGGTGAAAAGGCAGATCAACAAACCAAACTGGCCCTTTTTGAAAAGGCTGTCAAAGCGTATAATGACCTGAGTGATGAAATTGCTCATTTCATAGAAACCAGTGAACGGGAAGACCTCTGTGATGTATTCGATATGATCACGGTGGCTGCGGGATTAGATCCGGCCGACTATGCCGATGGAGAAGGGATTACGGATTTATGGCGGGAATGGTAAACGGGGGATCGGGATTCCGGCTTTTTTACTTATCTTAAATGAAGAAAATCATCCATGATATGAAAAGCATGCACACTTTGCCACTTATTTCAAAATATGCCGCAGAGCAACCCCGCTTTACTTTACTGGACCCTGTTGCCAACAGGATTGCCCTGATCGCCTTTTGCAGCGTGTTCAGCTTCCTGTTCATGTATATCTTCCTGCCCTTTAATATCAATATGTGGTATGAAGGACAACACCTTGCCCTGATGCCCCTCTTCCTCATTTTTACCTTAGGTGGGGTAGTGGTGATGTGTATCACCCAGTTCGCACTGGCAAAAATTCCCCTGCGTCGCAAACTCACCAACGCCACCTACGGCTGCTGGTTCCTGGGCGAAATTGTGCTGGTGTCGCTCGTGGTCACCATCGTGAACGTAAACATTATCGATAGCTTCTTTTTTACCTGGTCGGAATTTACCAATACCCTTTATTATACCTCGTTCATCCTGCCTTTGCCCTACTGCATTGCCCTTTTATGGTTTTTTACCCGGGAAAAGATGGCCCAGCTGAAAAGCCTGAAACAGGAACAACAGGCGCCGGTAGCCAAAACCGACGATAGCTGCATCCTCCTGCGTGATGAACATGATAAGCCGGTGCTTACCCTGCACCCGAACAAATTACTGCTCATGAAGGCAGAAGATAATTATGTACAGGTTTTCTACCTGTCCGGTAATACTATCTGCAAGGAGCTGATCAGAACCTCCATGAAAAAAATGGAAGCCTGTTTACCTGCCGGCACTTTTGTGCGCGCACATCGCTCTTATCTCGTGAATCTGACCAAGGTGGTTCTTTTTAAGAAAAATGCAAAAGGACATTACCTGCAACTGGAAGGGTTAAACGACATCAGCGTACCGGTATCGGCTACCTTTTTGCCCACGTTCCAGGAACGATTCGCCCCCACCGCCTGATTTTTACCCCCAATAGCTCCCATTTCGCCCCAAAGTCAATCCCACTGCCATTTCCACTCGAGGTATTTTGGTAATATCGCTGTGTTACTTTGCCATGATTACACACGTTAAATCTTACAACCAAACCATCTAAATTTTCCCGCCGATGTTAAGATCCATATTTATAGGGTTGGTTTGCCTGTTTCTGTCGCAGTATAGTGCAATGGCACAAATTGTACTCTCCGGAAATGTTCGCAACAGCGTCACAAAAGAAGTGGTTCCTGTGGTATCTGTTACCATGAAAGAAGCTCCCAACGGAGACTATACCAATGACCAGGGAAACTTTAAATTCTCTACACGGAAAAATTATCCTGTTACCCTTATACTGTCATCGGTAGGCTTTGAATCAAAAGAAATCATCATTTCCGCCCCCGGATTTCAAAAGGTAGAGCTAACGCCCGCCTCTGTACTGGGTAAGGAAGTGGTGGTTTCTGCCAGCCGGTTCGTCCAGAAAAAAATTGAATCACCGGTGACCATTGAAAGAATCGGTTCCAAAGACATCATCAACTCGCCCCAGCCCAGCTACTATAATATGCTGCAGGGCCTCAAAGGGGTAGATGTGACCACCTCCAGTTTGCTGTTCACCACTGTTACCACCCGCGGCTTTAACACCAGCGGTAACACCAACTTCACCCAGATCGTAGATGGTATGGATAACCAGGCCCCCGGCCTGAACTTCCCCATCGGCGCCATCATCGGGCTCACTGAACTGGATGTAGACAACCTCGAAGTACTCTCCGGCGCCTCTTCCGCCTTATACGGCTCCCGCGGCCTGAATGGTACCATGGTGATGACAGGCAAAGACCCTTTTAAATACCAGGGCCTCAGCGCACAGATCACCCAGGGCGTCAACCACGTAACTAAAGGAAAGGCCAATGATCCGATGGGTCCTTCGCCTTACTACGACTGGACCGTTCGCTGGGCCAAAAAAGTGAATGACAAATTTGCCTTTAAAATAAATGTGCAATACACCCAGGCGAAAGATTGGATGGCGAACGATACCACCAATACCAACGGCCCCGGTGGCCCCCTGACAGACCCTAACTATAATGGGGTGAACATCTACGGCAGCAAAACATCTGTAGACATTAACCCTTTCCTGGAAGGGGCCCTGCAACAGGTACCGGAACTGGCGCCTATCATCAATCCTTTGCTGGCAGAAGGTAACCACAATGTGGCCCGCACCGGCTACCCCGAGTATGGTTACCTGAGCAGCGACGCCAAAATGTTCAAAGCCAACCTGGAACTGCGCTATAAGATAAAACCCAAACTGGAAGCCATTCTCTCTGGTACCTACGGACAAGGCGATGCGGTATACAGCAATGATACCCGTTATGCGCTGAACGGCTTTCACCTGGGCCAGTACCGCGCAGAAGTAAAAGCAGAACATTGGTTTGTACGTGCTTATACCACCCAGGAAAATTCAGGGCATACCATCATCGCCAGTCCTACCGCCCAGCTGATCAACGAAGCCTGGAAGCCCAGCTACGACGGCAACACCGGCGACGGCTGGTATCCGCAATATACCAGCGCCTTGCTGGAAGCCATGACCCAGGGTAAAAGTTACCTGGACGCCAGCAATATGGCCAGAACTTTCGCCGATCAGGGCAGACCCGATGCCGGCAGCGCACAGTTCCTGCGTTTGAAAGACAGCATCTCCAACATCCCTACTTCAAAAGGAGGTACCCTGTTCACCGATAAAAGCCGTCTTTTTAATGCAGAAGGCCAATATAATTTTACACACCTCATAAAATTTGCAGAACTCATTGCCGGATTAAATTATCGCCTCTACCGCCTCGATTCGAAAGGGACCCTCTTCCCCGACAACGACTCCCCGATCGATGTGGCAGAGTACAGTGCTTATGCGCATCTCACCAAAAAAGTAATACACGAGAAACTGAGCCTGGCCGCCGCTTTCCGCTACGATAAAAATACCCTGTTCGCCAAACCCCGCGTAACTACCCGCGTATCAGCCGTACTGGAAGTAAACAAGGAAAGCTTTATCCGCTTCTCTTACCAGAATGCTTACAGCTTCCCGTCTAATATACAATCGCTGCAAAGCACACCTATCGACTATAACAGCTTCGCTTCCGGCGGCTCCGACCGCCTGCTCAACGGTGTATATCATTTTGATCAGTACCCTGCTTACACGTTGGGCAGCGTGGATACTTTTCAACGGACCAAAAATCCGGCAGACCTTAAACAGTTTGCGTTAAATGATATCAAGCCGCAGTCGGTAGATGCGTTCGAGTTAGGTTATTCCTCCCTCATCGCCGGCCGCGTACTCGTTGATGTACTGGGTTACTTTTCTACCTGGAAAAATTTTATCGGATACGTAAACGTAGCTAATACACCCGGCAGCACCGATCCAAATAATTTCCTGGATCACAGCACCTACATACAATATAACATTGCCTATAACGGTGCGGAAAAAGTAAATACCTACGGTTATGCCGCCAGTGTGAGCGTGGACCTGTCGCACCACTTCCTGGCGAAAGTGAATTTCTCGTCCGACTTCCTGAAAAACAGGAACAACAGCCAGGTGAATAATTTCAATACGCCTAATTATAAATTCAATATAGATTTCGGTAATACCGGCTTTGGTAATAAAGAACGTTTCTCTTTTAATACCACCTTCCGCTACCGCCCTGCCTTCTTCTACCAGATTGGCTTTGGCAACGGTACCGTGCCTGCTTCTGCGGTAGTGGATGCACAGGTAAGTTATCGCCTGCTGCAGGCACATTCCACCATCAAACTGGGTGGGGTAAATCTGACCAATACCTACTACAGGAACGGATTTGGTAGTCCTGCTATTGGCGGTATGTATTATGTAACCTTTGCTTACAATGTTTTCTGATGTTAAAAACAAACCCATATATGAAACGATATCATATCTGCTTATTATTGATTGCCCTGTTGGCGGCCTGTCAAAATAGCCCGAAAGTAGAAGAAACAGGTGGCTACAAAACACGATTGAATTTCGGTCCCGGCGATGAAGCAAAGATTGCAGAAGCTTTCCTGTCGCTTACCGACAGCAGTAGTATTACCCTGAAAGAAGGGCTGTATAAATTCGATAACCTGAGCATTGCCCAGTTAAAGCATATCCTGATCCAGGGCGCGGGGCCGGATAAAACTATCCTCGACTTTTCGGCCCAAAGCCAGGGTGGGGAAGGTATCCGGGTAACCGATGTAAAAGGTTTTACAATCGACGGTCTTACCCTGCGTGATTCCAAAGGAGATCTGATCAAGATCAACAAAAGCGAAAATGTGGTAGTCACCAATCTGCACGCCGTTTGGACGCTATCGGATTCCACCAGCGGCGGCTATGCCATTTACCCGGTGATGTGTAAAAATGTATTGGTAGAAAACTGTTATGCACAGGGTGCTTCCGATGCGGGCATCTACGTAGGACAAACAGATAGCGCCATCGTGCGTAAGTGTAAAGCTTTTAAAAACGTAGCCGGCTGCGAAATAGAAAATACCTCACATGCACAGGTATACGACAACGAGTTTTGGGGAAATACCGCAGGCTTCCTCATTTTCGACCTGCCCGACCTGTCGAAACGTGGTGGCTTTGTAAGTGCACATGACAATTATTTCCATGACAACAACGAAAAGAACTTTGCCAAATCCGGTAGCTTCGGTTCTACCTGGGGCGTGGGTAACGCCGCTCCCGGCAGTGGAGTGGTGATCCTGGCCGCTTCCGATATAGAACTGTATAACAACCGTATCATCAATAATAATTCCAGCGCCATTTCTGTGGTATCCGGATTTTTTATAGATGAAAAGGCAGGTACAAAAATCAACGACCATTATTTCCCTATACCTAAAAATGTATATATCCATGATAATATCATGGAGGTAGGTCCTGCTTTTCCGCCGGCTGCATACGAACATCATACCGGGAAAGTACTGGTGGGTATAGAGCAGCAGTTAAATGCCATGGACCCTTCGCGTAAAAATGCCCGTTTACCTTTCATTACCTATGACGGCATTACCACTAATATATTGACCAAAGGCACAGCGGTGAATCCGGATTCACTTTGTATTAAACAAACCGGTCCTAATTTATTCGTGAATGTAGATGCCATGAACATGACATCGAAGAACTGGCACCCCAGTACAGATGTGGCGCCTTATGTTTGTAAATAGTGATTATTAAATTTTTTTTAGGGAGATGAGGAAGCCTTGCTTAATTATTGTGTGTTTTATATGCTGGATCGCCGTTTCGCAGAGCTGCCAGCAGAAACCAGCGCCTGCAGCCACTGCGGGGCCATTTCAGTTCAAAGAAAAATTATCGGACTATGGTTTCTTTACCGGCGCATTGAAAGAATTGCTGCCACGTAAAGGGGTGTTGAACTACGAATTATCCACCCCGTTGTTCACCGACTATTCGGTGAAAGACCGGTTCATTGTGCTGCCCGATGGGAAAGCGATGAACTATACGCCCCACGGCGCACTGGATTTTCCCGATTCGACATTTATCGTAAAAAACTTTGCCTATACGAATCCCGCCCGTCAGAAGGTGATGATCGAAACCCGGCTGCTCTTCAAAGATCCGGCTGACCACGGGTGGAAGGTGATGAACTACCTGTGGAACAAGGAACAGCTGGACGCGGAGAAGTGGATCCTGGGAAAAAAGATCCCGATCACCTTCGTGGACGACAGCGGGCATGAGCAGTCCACCGTGTACCAGATGCCCAATACGAACGACTGTAAACGCTGTCATATTAATAACAGCATCCTGACGCCGATTGGTCCCAAGGCGCGTAACCTGAACTTTACCCGCAGCGGGCAAACACAGAACCAGCTGCAGCAATGGGCGGCCAATGGCCTGCTGACAGGCCTTCCCGCCATCAATGAGGTAGCACAGCTGCCCAACTGGAAAGACAGTGTCCATTTTACGGTGAACCAACGCGCCAGGGCCTATCTTGACGTTAACTGTGCCCATTGCCATACGCAGGGCGGAGATGCCTATAATACAGGTCTTTTCCTCGAATACGAGCAAACGGGCGCCGATCACCTGGGCATCCTGAAATCGCCTGTTTCCGCCGGTGGTGGTGCAGGGGGACTGGATTTCGACGTGATTCCCGGCGATGCTCTCCATTCTATTCTGGCCTATCGCATGAACAGCGTAGAACCGGGTACCGCTATGCCGGAACTGGCGCGCACCGTGATTCATAAAGAAGGAGTGGTGCTGATTAAACAGTGGATTAATGAAATGAAGAAATAGTGCGCGTTTTTGTCTTTCTCAGGATTATACTGATTTAGATGATTTTCCAGATTTTGTCTTTGTCCAGGATTATACTGATTATACTGATTTTCCGG
>NZ_DATCVJ010000489.1:0-6875 GCF_036566945.1 Chitinophaga sp.
ATTGCAAAAGATTAGCGAAGATTAACAATATATGATGTTAATCTTCGCTAATCTTTTTTAATCTTGTAAATAAATCTTGAAAATCATCAAAATCAGTATAATCCTGGGAAAGACAAAAACCCGCGAAAGACATATTTTTGATCAAAACCAATCACCCATGCGATCTTTAGTGCTTACATTAACAGTACTCTGTACTGTGTTATCTTTCTCCTCCGTGAAGGCCCAGCAAACGCCTGCCGCAGCAGACCAGATAGTAAAAGAAGCCTGTACACAGGCGGCCAAAAATCACAAAAAAGTTTTCGTGTTGTTTCATGCTTCCTGGTGTGGCTGGTGCCATAAAATGGATACGGCCATGAACGATGCATCCATTAAAAAAGCATTCACCGACAACTATGAAATCCGCCACATCACCGTGCTGGAAAATGGCGCTAACAAAGCCCTGGAAAACCCCGGTGGTGCTGAATTGCTGGCTAAATTTCATGGTGATCAGGAAGGCATTCCTTTTTGGCTGATTTTAAACGACGATGGTAGTCTGATTGCCGACAGCCGCATGAAAGATCCCACCGGCAAACTGCAGAATGTAGGCTGCCCCGCACAGAAAGAAGAAGTAGATTACTTTGTTGGTCTGCTGGAAAAAACATCTAAAATGAAACGTGGTGAACTGGAAGCCGTACGTACCAGGTTTGCTAAAATAGCCCCACAGGCTGCCCACTAAATATTTTCTGCCGCAGGCAGGTACTTTAGGGAGATGTTTTTCTTCTATGACCTGCCTGCTGCCGGAAACCTGCTCCCCATCAACTTCCTGCCCTTATAAGTCTCCCCGTTATTATATTCCGTTACCCTGATTTTCGGGTAATCCGGAAAATTCGTACTTTACCACTCCTTTTCATACACCAACCAGTCTCCCGGTCAAACATTTTTTACAACAATTTATTTATATGCACCTGACTGCACGGGAAACCGAGAAATTATTACTACACCTGGCTGGTGAGCTGGCCGAAAAAAGAAAAGCAAGAGGGCTGCGCCTCAACTATCCGGAAGCGATTGCACTCATCAGCAGTCACCTGATGGAGGCCGCCCGTGATGGGAAAACCGTAGCAGAACTGATGCATTACGGTGCTACTATTCTTACCCGTGAAGACGTGATGGAAGGTATTCCTGAAATGATCCACGAAGTACAGATCGAAGCTACTTTCCCGGATGGCACCAAACTGGTCACCGTACACGATCCTATCCGATAACCATTAAATTTTGCTGCCATGATCCCAGGAGAATACTTTTTAAAGAAAGAAGATATAGTGGCCAACGCCGGCCGGAAAACGGTAAAGGTGAGTGTGGTCAATACCGGTGACAGACCTGTACAGATTGGCTCTCATTGCCATTTCTTTGAGGTGAACCGCATGATGTCATTCCCCCGTGAAGCGGCCTTTGGTATGCGCCTGAATATTCCTTCCGGCAACGCCGTGCGCTTTGAACCTGGAGAAGCCAAAGAAGTAGAACTGGTGGAGCTGGGTGGCCACAAACGCGTGATAGGTATTAACAACCTGGTGAATGGCGACACCACTGATCCCACCGTAAAAGCCGCCGCTATTGCCAAAGCAGCATTGCTGAACTTTAAATCCGAACAATTATGAGTCTCCATATCAGCAAAACAAAATACGTAAACATGTATGGTCCTACCACCGGCGATCGCGTGCGGCTGGCAGATACAGACCTGATCATTGAAATAGAAAAAGACTACAACGTATACGGTGACGAAAGCAAATTTGGTGGTGGCAAAAGTGTAAGAGATGGCATGGCGCAATCGGCCACTGCACTACGTAGCGAAGGTGTGCTCGACTTTGTGATTACCAACGTGATCGTGATTGATCACTGGGGTATTGTAAAGGGCGACATCGGTATTAAAGATGGTAAAATTGTGGCCATCGGACAGGCGGGCAATCCCGACACCATGGATGGCGTGCATCCGGAGCTGATCATTGGCGCCTCTACAGAAATCCATAATGGCGCCAACCTGATTGCTACTGCCGGTGGCATCGATACGCATATTCACTTTATCTGCCCCCAGCAGATAGATCACGCCCTTTTCAGCGGTGTAACCACCCTCATAGGCGGCGGCACCGGCCCGGCAGATGGTACCAGCGCCACCACCGTTACACCCGGCAAATGGAACATCCAGCGCATGTTGCAGGCCGCAGAGGCTTATCCGGTGAACCTCGGATTTTTTGGTAAAGGCAACTGTGCCACCACCGCACCTATGGTAGAACAAATTGCTGCCGGTGCATTAGGGTTGAAAATTCATGAAGACTGGGGCTCCACGCCCGCCGTAATAGATGCCGCCCTGAAAGTAGCCGATGAACTGGATATACAGATTGCAATTCATACCGATACCCTCAATGAAGCAGGATTCCTGGAAGATACGCTCAACGCCATCAACGGTCGTGTGATCCATACTTTCCATACAGAAGGCGCCGGGGGAGGCCATGCACCGGATATTATCCGCGCCGCTTCCTTCCCGAATGTGTTGCCGGCATCTACCAATCCTACCCGTCCTTATACGGTCAATACCATCGATGAACACCTCGACATGCTGATGGTTTGTCATCACCTCGATAAAAAAGTACCGGAAGATGTGGCCTTCGCCGATTCCCGCATCCGCCCGGAAACCATTGCAGCAGAGGATATCCTGCATGACATGGGCGTATTCAGCATCATGAGTTCCGACTCCCAGGCCATGGGACGTATAGGCGAGGTAGTGATACGTACCTGGCAAACGGCCGACAAAATGAAGAAGCAACGCAGCTTCCTCGAAGAAGATCAGCACCACGACAACGACAACTTCCGGGTGAAAAGATATATCGCCAAATACACCATCAACCCGGCCATTGCGCACGGTATTTCAGAACACGTAGGCTCCCTGGAACCGGGTAAGATGGCGGACCTGGTGCTCTGGAAACCCGCTTTCTTCGGCGTAAAACCAGAGATGATCATTAAAGGCGGTATGATCAACGCCAGCAGGATGGGAGATCCCAACGCCTCTATTCCCACACCGCAGCCAGTGGTGTACCGGCATATGTTTGGCGCCCATGGCAAAGCATTGCTGAATACCTGTGTACTTTTCGTATCTGCGTTGTCGTTAGAGAAGGGAATTAAAGAAGAATATGGTTTGGAGAAACAGCTGTTGCCCGTGCGCAATTGCCGCAATATCTCGAAGAAAGACCTGATCCATAACGATAAAACGCCGGATATCACCGTGAATCCGGAAACCTATGAAGTGCGGGTAGACGGCGAAAAGATTACCTGTGAGCCACTGAAAGAGCTGGCTATGGCCCAGCGTTATTTTTTATTTTAAGAAGGGGAGATATGTTGGTAAGAGAGATCATTGGAAATACGGCTACGCATACACGTAGCAGCGAAGAAACAGATGTGCTGCCGCTGGAATGGTTTGAAACCACCCGGCGTATTCAGCGTAAACACACGACTGCCGGCCGTGAAGTAGCCTTGAAGTTTACAAAGGAAGGGCAACAATTACAGCAGCACGATATTCTTTACCAGGATGATGCGCTGATGATTGTTGTAGACATTCTGCCCTGTGATGCCATCGTGATCACACCGCGCAATATGGCGGAAATGGCAAAAGTTTGTTACGAAATAGGTAATAAGCATTTACCACTTTTTCTCGAAGGAGAACAGTTGCTGATTCCGGCAGACGAGCCGTTGTTCCGCTGGTTGCACGCCGCCGGATACCCGGTAGTAAAGGAAAAACGACAACTGCTGCATATCCTGCGTACCAATGTACAACCGCATGCACATGGCAACGGGGGGCCTTCGTTTTTTGAAAAGATCCTGGAACTGGCATCGAAATAATGATAGGCTTTTAGTGGAGCGGCTGTCATGAACAATCAATTGGAATATATGGAACAACAATATCTCGGTAGCTTATTACACCTGGCAGATAGTACACTACCCATTGGTAGCTATACACATTCTGCCGGGCTGGAAACATTTGTGCAGCAGGGTTTGGTCAACAGTCGCGCTACCGCCGATACCTTTGTCCGCAACATGTTGCAGCATAATCTGCGATACAATGATGCTGCTTTTATGAGTCTTGCCTACGCGGCAACCGCGGAGCAAAACATCACCGCATTACTGGAGCTGCAGGAACTGTGTTCGGCTGTAAAGGCGCCACGGGAGCTTCGGGAAGCCAGTCATAAGCTGGGCGGCCGGCTCACCCGCATCTTCAGTCGCCGGTATGCCAGTCCGTTCATGACAGCTTATGAAGCCGCCGCAGGACCAGGCCCGCACTATTGCCTGGTATTTGGCGTATATGCGTACGTGTTAGGTATCCCATTGTCGTCGACGCTGTATGCTTTTTACTACAATGCCGCTGCCGGTATGGTCACCAACTGCGTGAAGCTGGTACCACTGGGCCAAATGGACGGGCAGGATATCATTTTTGATTTACAACCACTGTTGCAGGAACTGACGACTGCCACATTGCAGCCGGACAAAGCCTTGCTGGGCCTTTGCAATGCCGGGTTCGATATCCGCAGTATGCAGCATGAACGGCTGTATAGCCGTTTGTATATGTCGTAAGCAGCTGGAGTGTGTTTGTTTATAAGTTGTAATTTTAATTTACCATCAATGACCAGAGAATATATTAAGATAGGCGTGGCTGGCCCGGTAGGTTCCGGCAAAACAGCACTGATAGAAAGACTTACCCGGCAGATGGCCAATGAGTACCAGGTGGCTGTGATCACCAACGATATTTACACCAAGGAAGATGCGGAATTTCTGACGAAGAACAGCCTGTTACCGGCAGAAAGGATCATTGGTGTAGAAACCGGTGGCTGCCCGCATACCGCTATCCGCGAGGATGCCAGCATGAACCTGGAAGCAGTGGAAGAAATGGTGCGTCGTTTCCCCAACATCGAAATCATTTTTATAGAAAGCGGTGGCGATAATCTTTCTGCCACCTTCAGTCCCGATCTGGCAGACGTGACCATCTTTGTTATTGACGTAGCAGAAGGAGATAAGATCCCCCGCAAAGGAGGCCCCGGTATTACCCGCTCCAATTTGCTGGTGATTAATAAAATAGATCTGGCGCCTTATGTGCATGCAGACCTCGGCGTAATGGAAAGGGATGCCCGCAAAATGCGGCTGGGACAACCTTTTGTGTTCACAGACCTGATGAGTGGCAAGGGACTGGAAGACGTGATCAACTGGATTAAACGATTTGCTTTACTCGAAGATGTGGCCGCACCTAACCTCCTGACATGATTAGTGAACTGAAGATATTGACGGGTAAAAGAGAGGCAGGTACGTACCTGAAAGAATGCTATTGTACAAGACCTTTTAAAATTGCGAATGTGCGGGAAGAGCGCAGCGATCCTGTGCTTCGCCTGATGATGATGAGTTCTTCCCCGGGGATGCTCGACAAAGACCATTACCAGCTGGATATCACCGTAGCGGCAGGAACAGCGCTGCACCTGCAAACCCAGGCCTATCAGCGGCTGTTTACGATGGAAACCGGGGCAAGGCAGGAGATGACCGTACGCCTGCAAACCGGCAGCACCTTTACCTTTTTGCCGCATCCGCTGGTCCCGCATGAAAAGGCTACCTATACCGGCTATACGAATATTCATTTGACCGTTAATTGCCGTCTGATATGGAGTGAAATCATTACCTGTGGGCGTAAGCTGAACGGGGAAGTATTTCTGTTTACCAAACTACATAGTATTACCAGCGTATATGCCGGGGAACGGCTGCTGTTGCGGGATAACCTGCTGATGCAGCCCGGTGTCACGGATTTTACCGCTATGGGCTGGATGGAAGGGTATACCCATCAGGCGACTTTCCTGTTTTTTGATACTCATGAAAATGTAGCCTGGAATGAAACTGCGGACAGGCTTCACCGTTACCTGGAAGAACAGCCCCGGATGCTGGCGGGCATTACCCGTACGCAGGGGGAGGGGCTGATGGTAAGACTCCTGGGCCACAGCGGGGAACAATTGTATGAATGCCAGCAACAACTGGCCGGGCTTTTATCTGCATAAAAACAGCGCATGACATTTATCGATAACAGTTTATTATTTACTGCCGTAACGATCAGTTGTTTGCATACGGCTTCCGGGCCGGATCACTACGTGCCTTTCATCGTTTTTTCCCGTACCAGGAAATGGTCCATCACTAAAACCATTGGCTGGACCGCCCTCTGTGGCCTGGGCCATGTGATGAGCTCATTGGGCATCGGGATGATTGGGGTGGTATTAGGTTGGCAGTTGTCGCGCTTCACCACGATCACGGAAGTACGTGGCGGCATTGCGGGATGGGCATTGCTGATATTGGGGCTTTTTTACCTCATATGGGGATTATATAAGGCGATTGCCAACCGTCCGCATAAACATTTTGATGTGTATGAGGATGGTGATATGTATGTGTATCAACATCGGCATAATGAGGCGTATGTGGCGCCACAGAAACGCATCCGCGTTACACCGTGGATTCTTTTTGTAATATTTGTCATGGGGCCCTCAGAACCCTTGCTGCCACTATTGTTTTACCCTGCTGCACAACAGTCGGTACCCGGTATCGTCATGCTCATCGTTACGTTCACACTATTCACCATTCTTACCATGATCGTCATGGTTTTACTGGGGTATTACGGTTTTTCTTTGATGAAACCTGTGGCCACGGAGAGATATATGGCAGCTATCAGTGGCGCCGCTGTTACACTCTGCGGAGCAGGCATGGTTTTTATGGGTTGGTGAACTGTTTAACAGCTCGTCTGTTATAGCAAATAAACCTTTACCACATGCGAAAATGGCTCAGGATCATCCTTATTACCGGCGGAGCGTTGATAGCCCTGCTATTGT
>NZ_DATCVJ010000490.1:0-2611 GCF_036566945.1 Chitinophaga sp.
GATGCTGACAAATGTTCTCATTTCAGAGGTACAGATGTTATCGCATTCAGAAGCGGCGCAACAAATGGGGCAATGATTTTCTATAAAGAAGTAGGTGTCTCCCTCTTTTTTCCATTCTGCCAGGTATCCTTCTCCGGAGCGGATGGCTGCAAACGAAGTCAGCCGGTTTTCAAGTCCGTCGACTCCCTGAAGGGCAGTACTGTATTTTTCGAGCTGATTTTTCTCCCTTGCGTTAACGACATTATCGAGCGCTTCCTTTCCTAAAACCGTTTTAATGGTCTGGATCAGTTGCAGACTGAGTTCGGTATGTGTATCGGGGAAGCGGGCGTTACCCAATGGGGTGAGGCTCCATATTAAAACGGGGCGTCCAACGCCTCTGGAAGTGCTTTCGGAGTGTACCAATCCTTCTTCTCCCAGTTTAAGCAGTTGAAGCCGGGCGCCTTCTCCGGTGATACCCAATTCACTCGCCAATTCGGCTGCAGACAGCGGTCCCCGGGTCTTGAGCAATGTCAAAAACCGTTCGGCAGCATTCTTGGTTCGTATTGGATAATTTTCCAAGTTATTACTTGTTTTATTATCAAATATCGGTATTTTTGTGAAAGCTAAAAAAAAGATTTTGGGGTTTTGAGGATTGTGAGCGGTACTCCAACAAAACATAATCTCATAATCACTTAAATCTCTAAATATTAGATATTAATGAACGTCCTGATATTTAATGGTGCCATTGATGACCGTCCTTATGCCACCTCAAACCAGCTGGCGGCGTATCTGACAGCGCAATTGCAGGAAAAAGGGTTTTCGCCGGAGATCTTTAGTCTGGGTAATACGCAGATCCCCTTCTTTTCCCAACAGGAAGCAGGGCTCAAACCACCCGCTGTAGATGCGATGTGTGCCGCTTTTTGCAAAGCAGATCTTCACATATGGATGACACCATTATATCATGGTAGCATGACAGGCGCGATGAAAAATTGTCTGGACTGGTTGGAGATGACAAGTAAGAACCAGCGTCCTTATTTAACAGGAAAGGTTGTAGCTTTGCTCTCCTGGGCAGACGGCACCCAGGCCATGCAGGGTATAAATGCGATGGATGCAGTTGCGAAGGCGTTAAGGGCATGGGTATTACCTTATTCCCTCCCGATCTTAAAAGACAATCTGTATGACCCGCAAACCCGTGAGTTTACTGCGTTTTATAAGAACAAACTGGATATGATGGTACAGTTGTTATGTGCGGCAAAATCGCATGTGGTAGCAGGTATTGAAAGATAAATAGTGAAACACACCGGGAAACCGGTGATAGCTAATCAAAACAAATTCTGAGTATGATAACCGTTTCAGAAAAAGCAGGAGAATATATCAAAGCGCTGATGGAAAGAGAACATCATGCGCCGGGTACCTTTGTACGCGTAGGTGTAAAGGGTGGTGGCTGCTCAGGCCTCGAATATGTGATGAAATTTGAAGCAACAGAAGAAGAAGGCGACCAGATATTTGAAGATAAAGGCATTAAAGTAGTGGTACAGATGAAAAGTCTGTTGTACCTGTATGGTACAGAGCTGGACTTTTCAGATGGCCTAAACGGCAAAGGTCTTTTCTTTAACAATCCTAACGCAACCAGAACCTGTAGCTGCGGCGAAAGCTTCGGGGTATAAATTTAAAACTTGTATGATCAACAGTAACGAAATAATTGATGATATAGCCAATAAGGAGTATGAGTTTGGCTTTAGCACCGATATTGAAATGGATATAGCTCCTCCCGGGCTGAATGAAGATATCATCCGTTTTATTTCGGCGAAGAAGAATGAACCTGAATGGCTGCTGGAATGGCGCCTGAAGGGATTTGCCGCATTTAAGAAAATGGAATTCCCTAAATGGCAGCATTTTGAAATGCCTAAGCTTGATCTGCAGGCACTTTCTTATTATGCAGCCCCCAAGAAGAAGGTAACGCTCAACAGTCTGGATGAAGTAGATCCTGAACTGCTGGCGACTTTCGCTAAACTGGGTATTCCCCTGAACGAACAGAAAGCACTGACAGGTGTAGCGGTAGATGCGGTATTTGACAGCGTTTCTGTGGCGACCACTTTTAAAGGCAAGCTGAAAGAAATGGGCGTAATCTTTTGCTCTTTCGGTGAAGCCGTGCAGGAACATCCTGACCTGGTAAAGAAATACCTGGGCAGTGTGGTTCCTCATACGGACAATATTTTTGCCGCACTCAATGCCGCGGTATTTTCCGATGGTTCGTTTGTATACATTCCCAAAGGTGTACGTTGCCCGATGGAACTGAGCACCTACTTCCGTATCAATGCCCAGAACACCGGACAGTTTGAACGTACCCTGATTATTGCAGACGATAACAGCTATGTAAGTTACCTGGAAGGTTGCACTGCACCGATGCGTGATGAGAATCAACTGCATGCTGCTGTTGTGGAACTGGTAGCCATGGAACAGGCTGAAATAAAATATTCTACCGTACAAAACTGGTATCCCGGTGATAAAGACGGTAAAGGTGGTATCTATAACTTCGTTACCAAGAGAGGTATTTGTAAAGGTACTTCCAGCAAAATCTCCTGGACACAGGTAGAAACCGGTTCTGCTATTACCTGGAAATATCCCAGCG
>NZ_DATCVJ010000491.1:0-7043 GCF_036566945.1 Chitinophaga sp.
GGGTACATAATCTCAAGAATGTAAGCGTATCTATCCCCCGTAGCAAGCTGGTAGTTGTTACTGGTGTGTCCGGTTCAGGGAAGTCTTCCCTCACCATGGACACCTTGTATGCAGAAGGGCAACGCAGGTATGCTGAAAGCTTAAGTTCTTACGCCCGTCAGTTCCTGATGCGTATGAATAAGCCCGATGTAGATTATATCAAAGGCATTTGCCCTGCGATCGCCATCGAGCAAAAAGTTATTACCCGTACTCCCCGGTCCACCGTGGGATCTATGACGGAAATTTATGACTATCTCCGGCTACTCTTTGGCAGAGTGGGTAAAACATATTCTCCCATCTCCGGAAAACTGGTAAAAAAACATGAAGTAAGTGACGTGGTAGATTATATCACTAAGCTGAAAAATGGCAGCAAAGTATTGCTGCTGGCTCCTTTTCGCCGGCATGCCAAAAGAGAGGTGAAAGAAGAACTGAATATCCTGTTGCAAAAAGGCTTTTCCCGTTTATACGTTCCCGGTAGCGAAGGCACCGGACTGCTACGTATAGAAGAATTGCTGGAGCAAAAGAAAATAACCGTCGCTGAAAATGCATGGGTGCTCATAGATCGGCTGGTAGTAAAGGATTTTGAGGAAGATGATAAACATCGGATTGCCGACAGTGTGCAAACGGCGTTTTATGAAAGTGAAGGCGATTGTTATGTGGAAATAGATGGGAAAGAAACAGTTCATTTTGCGAATCGCTTCGAACTGGATGGTATCGCATTTGAAGAACCGGTGCCTAACCTCTTCTCTTTCAATAACCCCTACGGTGCCTGCCCTACCTGTGAAGGATTTGGACAAACATTAGGGATAGATGCCGACCTCGTAATACCTGACAAACGCTTAAGCGTTTTTGAAGGCGCCATAGCTCCCTGGCGTGGTGAAAAAATGGGCGAATACAAAGAAGCGCTCATTAAAACCGCCCGTAAGTTCGGCTTCCCGGTGCATAAGCCTATTGCAGAACTAACCGATGAACAGGTGAAATTACTCTGGGCTGGCAATGAACATTTCTACGGCCTGAATGAGTTCTTCAAAATGGTGGAGCAAAACCTGTACAAAGTACAATACCGTGTACTACAGGCACGCTATCGCGGCCGTACCGTTTGCCCCGAATGTGGCGGCGGACGTTTACGTAAGGAAGCCCTCTACATCAAAGTCGGAGAGCGCAATATCGCTGAACTGGTAGACCTGCCGGTTTCAGATCTGAAACAATGGTTTGATGCACTGAAACTAAATGAATACGAACAGCAAATAGGGAAACGTATTCTCATTGAAATAAATCATCGTATAAAAACCTTACTGGATGTAGGTTTGGGCTACCTTACCCTGAACAGGGTGGCTAATACCCTGAGTGGTGGGGAAAGTCAGCGTATTCAGCTGACCCGTACCCTGGGTAGTAACCTTACCAATTCCATGTACATCCTGGATGAACCCAGTATTGGTTTGCATGCCCGTGATACCCATCGTTTAATTTCCGTGTTGAAAGAACTGCGTGATCTGGGTAACACTGTAGTGGTAGTAGAACACGATGAGCAGATGATGGAAGAAGCAGACTATATCATTGATATGGGGCCGCTGGCCAGCCATCTGGGCGGGGAAGTAATCTTTGCCGGCACTTATCCACAGATTTTGAAAGATGCCAATAGTCTGACGGGTAAATATCTCAGCGGTCAGTTTACCATTGATCCTCCTGCGAAAGTGCGTAAGTGGAAAAAGGCAATTACCATTGAAGGCGCCAGACAACATAACCTGAAAGATATTACCGTTGATTTTCCTTTACAGGTATTGACGGTGATCAGTGGCGTGAGTGGTTCCGGTAAAACCACGCTGGTAAAGCAAATCCTCTATCCTGCCCTGATGAAACTGAAAGGAGAATTTGCAGAAAGAGTAGGTAACCACAAAGCACTGAAAGGCGCCTTAGATGATATCACCCAGGTGGAAATGATTGACCAGAATCCGATTGGTAAATCATCCCGCTCCAACCCGGTCACTTACATCAAGGCATATGATGAGATCAGGGACCTGTACTCCAAACAACCGCTGAGTAAAATGCGCGGCTTCCAGCCTAAGCATTTTTCTTTCAACGTAGATGGTGGTCGTTGCGACGCATGTAAAGGGGAAGGAGAAGTAATTGTAGAAATGCAGTTCCTCGCCGATGTACATCTTACCTGCGAAAGCTGCGGTGGTAAAAGGTTTAAAGATGAAGTGCTGGAAGTAACCTACAAGAATAAAAATATCTACGAAGTACTGGATATGGGTGTGGATGAAGCATTGGACTTTTTCAAAGATGAAAAAGATGTGTGCAATAAAATACGCCCGTTAAGCAGTGTGGGATTAGGGTATGTAAAACTCGGACAGAGCAGCGATACCCTGAGTGGTGGTGAGGCGCAGCGCGTTAAGCTCGCCTCTTTCCTGGGTAAAGGAAAAGCGCAGGGACATATTATGTTCATCTTCGACGAACCTACTACCGGTCTGCATTTCCATGACATCAAGAAATTACTGGATTCCTTTAATGCCCTCATTGAACAGGGACATACCGTGTTGGTAATTGAGCATAACCTGGATGTGATCAGGAGTGCTGACTGGGTAATTGACCTGGGTCCCGAAGGTGGTGCTGGTGGCGGTAACCTGCTGTATGCCGGTGTTCCCGATGGACTGAAAAAAGTAAAAGATAGTTATACAGGGAAGTACCTGTAAGCGAATGATAATATTTAAAAAGAACGGCCCGGAGTGATGAACTCCGGGCCGTTCTTTTTAATATTTTACGGTGTGTATGTAAAAGCCGTATTCCTGAATCCCGGATCACTTCCTGAAATCCGGTACTACAGCAGCCAATAGCCGCCGCACAGTAACTACTGTTATGATAACGATCGCTTATCTAAGCCTGTCCAGTGATTTGATCAGTTTCTCATCTTTATAAATTCCTCTTACGGCCAGGAACAAAAGAATGATTACTACAATCGGTAAAAAGGAAGCTGGCAGATAGGATGCCGAAACAATGCTGACACCGCCGGAGCTTAATTTATTAGCCGTTTGCTGCACCACGTAATATTGGTAGGCGATGGCGCCAAAACCAAAAAGAATGTTAAAAATTGTTAGACGAAATTGGAGTTTACGTTTCTTAAAAAGAAAAATAGTGACCAGCGACAGCAGTATAATAACGATATACAGTACAAACAGGAGATAGTTGCTGGAAGCGTTTACCGTGCTGGTGGTGTTATTGGTAAGTGTGGCTTTCCACAGATTGAAAGACAGAGCAGCAGCGCCTGCGGCGGCAGCCAATAGCAGATAGAGACTCTGGATGCGTTGTATCATGATATTTATGAATGTTTAACGCTGTAAAAGTAAGTAATTTTACTGGTTAGAATGCTTAATTATGGGCAGGTATCCCACTATTTGGGTGGATGTGCTTAATGCAATACTTCGTATATTGCACGCCCAATAACAATCTTTATATTTATATGGCAAAGAAACTGAATAAGCAGGATGCGTTGGACTATCATGCAAAGGGCAGGCCGGGTAAAATTGAAGTCATACCTACAAAGAACACTAAATCGCAATGGGATCTTTCACTCGCTTACTCTCCCGGAGTAGCGGAGCCTTGCAAAGAAATTTTCAATGATGTAGAAAACGTTTATAAATATACCGCCAAAGGTAATCTCGTGGGCGTTATCAGCAATGGTACGGCGGTGCTGGGATTAGGTGATATAGGTCCGGAAGCCGGCAAGCCGGTAATGGAAGGTAAAGCGGTGTTATTTAAAATATTCGCGGATATAGATGTATTTGATATAGAACTGGATGCAAAAGATCCGGATACTTTCGTTGCTGCTGTAAAGGCCCTGGAGCCCACATTTGGTGGTATTAACCTGGAAGATATCAAAAGCCCGGAGTGTTTTGAAATTGAAGAAAGGCTACGGAAAGAGCTGAAAATTCCGATCATGCATGATGATCAGCATGGAACCGCCATCATTTCTTCCGCTGCTTTGTTGAATGCATTGGAGCTGGTAAAAAAGAAAATAGAAAAAGTAAAGATTGTGGTAAATGGCGCAGGAGCTGCTGCCATGGCCTGCGTAAAATTATATGTGGCACTGGGTGCCCGCCCGGAAAACTTTATCATGTTTGATAAAGACGGTGTTTTGAATAAAGAACGCGAAGGTCTTTCCGACAGACATAAACAGTTTGTTACCAGTACCAAAATCAGAACACTGGCAGAAGCCATGAAGGGCGCGGATGTGTTCCTGGGCCTGTCTGTTGGTAATGTGGTAACGGCAGAAATGATTAAGAGCATGGGTAAGAATCCGATCGTATTTGCCATGGCAAATCCGGATCCTGAAATTGCCTACGAAACAGCGATTGCTGCCCGCCCGGATATCATCATGGCTACCGGTCGTTCCGACTATCCTAACCAGGTAAATAATGTACTGGGCTTCCCTTACATTTTCCGTGGTGCCCTGGACGTTAGAGCCACCCAAATCAATGAGGAAATGAAACTGGCGGCAGTAAGGGCTTTGGCTGAAATGGCAAAGTCGCCTGTACCGGATATCGTGAACCTGGCTTATAACGAAAGAAACATTTTCTTCGGACCTAAATATATCATTCCAAAACCACTGGATCCACGTTTGCTCAGCACCGTGGCGCCTGCCGTGGCAAAAGCTGCGATGGATAGCGGCGTTGCTCACCGTCCTATTACCGACTGGGAGGCTTATCGTAATGAGCTGAATCATCGTCTGGGACTGGATAATCAGCTGTTTAGAGTCATTGGTACCAAAGCCCGTCGTGATCCAAGGAAAGTGGTATTTGCGGAAGCAGATAACCTGAAAGTATTGAAGGCGGCGCAGGTAGTAAATGATGAAGGTATTGCACATCCTATTCTGTTGGGTAATGAAGCGCGTATCCGTGAACTGATGCTGGAAAATGCCATCGAAATTGATGATGCGGTGATCATTGATCCGAAGAGCGAAGAGATGAAGGAAATGCGTCATCGTTTTGGTGACCTGTTCTTCGAAAAGCGCCAGCGTAAAGGACTGAACCTGTACGAGGCCCGTAAGATCATGCGCGAACGTAACTACTTCGGTTGCATGATGGTGGAAACAGGCGAAGCTGATGCATTGATTTCTGGTCTTACCCGTAAGTATCCTGATACCATCCGTCCTGCATTGCAGGTAATTGGTATGGAAGAAGGTGCAAAACGTGTGGCCGGTATGTATATCATTGAAACCAAACGCGGACCTTTATTCCTCGCCGATACGACTGTTAACTTCAATCCTACTGCGGAAGAGCTGGCAGATATTACCATGATGGTGGCGAAAGAAGTGAAACATTTTAATATTACGCCGCGTATTGCGATGCTGTCGTATTCCAACTTTGGCAGCAGTCAGACACCGGAAGCGCAAACCATGAGCAAAGCCCGTGAAATTGTGAAACAACGTGATCCTTCCCTCATTGTAGATGGTGAAATACAGGCTGCCATGGCCTTCAATAAGGAGATTCTGAAAGACAATTATCCGTTTACAGAATTACTGGGAGAAGAAGTGAATACCCTCATCTTCCCTAACCTGGCTGCTGGTAATATTGCCTACAACCTGTTACAGGAAGTGGCCGGATTTGATGCCATTGGCCCCATTCTGTTAGGAATGAAGAAGCCGGTGCATATTCTGCAACTGGGCAGTACAGTAAGACAAATCGTGAACATGGTGAACATCGCGGTAGTGGATGCACAGGAAAAATGCTGCAGACAAGCGGAAGAGGAGAAAGGAAAGAAGAAGAAAAAGAAGTAAGAATAAAGGTATTCACGCAAAGACGCAAAGCAGGTAAGCAGCAAAGGAAAATAATCTTTGCTGCTTACCTGCTTTGCGTCTTTGCGTGAATACCCTATATTTATTCTATGCAAACCATTTCCCGTAAGAAAATATTCTTTCCGATTAACGCTGCTTTCCGCAATTATCTCAAAATGTATGAGCGGGAAGTGAAGTTGCCGCTGTCCTACGAAGAATTGCGCTATTATGATCAGTCGATTTCCGTGTATGACAAAGAAGGGAAAGATACGTTGTGGGAAACCGTATTTTATCCTCAAAGCATGGTAGGACCTATTCATGCGGGATTAAAGCGGGTGTATTCTATTCTGAAAGCAGGTGGGGATCAGGCGGCAGAAGAACATTTGCATATTGAACGGATCGACTATTGCACCTTTGGAAATTCTCATCCATTCCGCATTAAAATTGTCAATAATTACAACGAAGTATACGACTATTTTTATATTAAGATAGCAGATGCATCCCGCATTTATGGATTGGAACTGGAGCACATTTTATCTCCCTACTGGATGAACTTCCTGATAGATGGTAATACCCTGGTGGAAGAGCATATTGCCGGAGTGCCCGGAGATCAGTTTATTCTTCACTACCTGAACCGGCCGGAATTTAACCCCAAACGTATTGCCAAAGAATTTGTGAAATTTAATGAACGTTGTTTTGTGCGGTTACTGGGAGATATGCGTTCCTATAATTTCATCTTTGACATTACTCCTGATTTTGATGATGTACAGTTTCGTATCCGCGCCATCGATTTTGATCAGCAATTTTATGAAGGCAGACGTACTTTATATATGCCGCAGTATTTTAAGGAGAACAAGATTTTTGTAGATTTAGCCATCAAACATCTCAACGCAGAAGTAGTGAAGCAATACCAGCAGGAGGAGCGCGCAGTTATTGCCCGCCGTATAAAAGTGCAGCGGCATCGTATCAAAGACCTCCGGGACGTGATTATGACAGACCGGGTTTCCTTCCCTGAAAAAATACAGCAGCTGGGCAATGAACTGGCGGAATATTATCATGATGCCGTTTTCTCCCGTTGTAAAACCATGGGGGAAATTATTGAGCGCAGTTTGAAACGTTTGTTGGTGAGTAGTTTACGTTAACGGCTGTATTAAATCTTAAATTAGGATATGATTGAAAAAATCCTTCCTATCTTTGATCAGTTATGGAGTTCAAATTCTTCTATCATTTCGGA
>NZ_DATCVJ010000492.1:0-1993 GCF_036566945.1 Chitinophaga sp.
GATTACGAAACGCTCGAACCACATACCGATGTTTACGATGATAGACATTACGAAAGTCACCGCTACATTTCTTCTCATTTTACGGAACCAGAACACCTGCGGAGTGATTACGTTACAGGTCATCATGATCCAGTAAGACCAACCCAGCGGACCGGCAGCACGGTATTTGAAGAATGTTGCAAACTCGTAAGGGTTAGCTCCGTACCATGCCATGAATAACTCAGTCAGGTAAGCGCAACCTACTACGGAACCGGTTAATACAATTACCTTGTTCATGGCTTCCATGTGGCCAAGGGTGATGTATTCTTCCAGGTGTAATATTTTACGTGTAATGATCAGCAGTGTTTGTACCATCGCAAATCCGGAGAAGATCGCACCCGCTACGAAGTAGGGAGGGAAGATGGTAGTATGCCAACCAGGAATTACAGAAGTCGCAAAGTCAAAAGATACGATCGTGTGTACAGACAGTACCAGTGGAGTAGATAAACCTGCCAATACCAGTGACAGCGCTTCATGACGTTGCCAGTGTTTGGTAGAACCGGTCCAGCCGAAAGCTGCTACACCATATAATAACTTGCGTAATTTAGTTTTAGCTCTGTCACGAACCGTAGCGAAATCCGGTAACAAACCTGAGTACCAGAATAACAGTGATACGGTAAAGTAAGTAGAGATCGCGAATACGTCCCAGAGGAGGGGAGAGTTAAAGTTAACCCATACCGGACCGCGGGTGTTAGGGTAAGGCAGGATGAAGAAGGCCATCCAAACACGACCCATGTGAATGATCGGGAACTGACCGGCACACATTACCGCGAAGATGGTCATCGCTTCTGCTGCACGGTTTACCCCTGTACGCCAACCCTGGCGGAACAGGAGGAGGATGGCGGAAATCAGCGTACCGGCGTGACCGATACCTACCCACCATACGAAGTTGGTAATATCCCAACCCCAACCGATGGTCTTATTCAGATTCCATACTCCGACACCGAAATAGATCTGCCAGAACACTGAAAATGCGCCGAAGCCCAACAGTGTCAGGGATATAAAAAAGCCTACATACCACAGTGTTCCAGGCTTCCCTTCAATGGGACTAATGATATCTTCCGTTACCTGGTGATAATCCTTAACCCCGTCTACCAAAGGTTCTCTCAGTGTGGATTCGTATTTTAAATGCATATTCTATAAGCTTTTAGCTGCTAGCTTCTAGCTACTAGCCCTTGTCTTTTGTTATGATCTCAGATTCTGTAACTTCTTTCTGTCTTTATCTCCTAACGATGTCCTGTTAAGATCAATTACGCGTGATGCGCTTCTTCCTTATGAGCAGAGTCTTTCTCTGTTTTAGGAGCGGCATCCTTGTTTCTGATCTTGGCCAGGTAGCTGATAGAAGGCAGTACGTGTGTTTCTTCCAACACATAGTATAACCTGTCTGTCTGCATTTCGTTGCGGATCTTATAGATTTCGCTATTCTTGTCGTTGATGTTACCAAATACGATGGCATCAGCACCACAAGCTTGCTGGCAGGCGGTTTTAGCAGCACCATCTTTCAATGGGTGACCAGCTTTCTTCGCATCCAGTTTAGCTTCCTGCAGACGTTGTACGCAGAAGGAACATTTTTCCATCACACCGCGGCTACGAACAACTACATCCGGGTTCAATACCATGCGGGTGAGGTTATCGTTCATGTCCGCAACATCGTAGAGGTTATTTTCAAAGCTGTCTGCACCGTTCCAGTCTCTCCAGTTCAGGCGACGTACTTTATAAGGACAGTTATTAGCGCAGTAACGGGTACCGATACAACGGTTATAAGCCATCTGGTTAATACCTTCAGAACTGTGGTTGGTAGCTCCTACAGGACAAACGTTTTCGCAAGGTGCGTTATCGCAATGCTGACACAACATTGGTTGGAACACTACTTCCGGATTGTTTTCATCACCGCTGAAGTAACGATCGATGCGGATCCAGTGCATTTCGTGCGCTTTCACTACTTCGTCTTTAC
>NZ_DATCVJ010000493.1:0-2647 GCF_036566945.1 Chitinophaga sp.
CACTGGCTATTTTACTAATCCATCTAACCAAATATTAAAGAACCGCCTTAGGTTGGATAGTATAAAAGAAGTAGCCATTTCTGGTAATGCAACAGTACCTCCCTATGAATTTACCTATTCGCAGGATTATCAACTACCAGATTTATCCACTGGAGGAATCGACCACTGGGGATTTTATAATGGCTCCGGTAATAATAGCTTAGTACCCAATGTACCGTATGAAGATGTTACCGTTGGTAAGGGAGCAGACCGTAATGTCAATGAAAATGCTGCTAAATTTGGGTTGTTGAGCAAAATAAAATATCCAACTGGCGGTTTTACGGTTTTTGAGTATGAAGGAAATAAATCTATTCCCAAAGATCCATCCGACTTCTATTCGGGTAACATTGGTGGATTGAGAATAAAAACGATGACAGATATGGCATCGGCAGATAGCAAAGCCGTAACCAAAACTTATGAATATTTATACAGTGATGGCAGATCAAGCGGCAACGTTAGCTCCAGGTTTCCTGACTACGACAAAGAAACCGGATATATTAACTACGATGTGGCTGTTGGCCAAACACAGCCTTCATCATCCGGGAAATTCACCGTTTCTGCTACCTCCATTTTTGGACTTGGTACAATACAGGGTAGCCATATAGGTTACGAAGTTGTCACCGAATACCTTACGGATCCTGTAACCAATCAATCTTTAGGTAAAACAGTTTATCAATATCACATTGGAAATTTCCTTAATGACGATATCAGCAGCGGTGATCTGGAGAAGAAATTTATTTATGACAATAACGGCAAACTCTTACAAGAATTTACAAACACATATAGGTACACAGACATCGAAGGTCTGAATACACTCAAGGCATCACCTTCGTCCAGTCAGTCCAGCAAAACAATTTATTGCAAGCGTATAAACACAAACGGCTACCCTACCTATCAGCGATATGCTACTTCGGAGTCTCCGCTTGACTGTATAGCGAAACGAAACTACAGCATAGATTGGAACACGAATCTGCAAGAGATTACCTGTCAGGCAAAAGACCTGATTCAGACCACCGTTAAAATTTTTGACAAAGCTTCTGACTCCTATATTACCACGGCTACTACTAATACTTTTAACAGTACGAAACATACCTATCCATCATTGATTGCGCAGCTTACCACCAATGGCGACACGGTATTTACCAAAAAAAAATATGCAGCTGATTATAAAATTCCCGCCGGGGCAGATGTGATCTCAAAGGGGCTTGCCTTATTACAATCAAAAAACATGAACGGTGCGGAAATCGAATCTTCCCAATACCGGCAAAATGCGGATGGCAGTAATACGAGGTATATAGGTGGTAGCTATACTGTATTTTCCAGTACCATGCCTGTTCCGGTGTCTTTGTATCGTCTGGAAACTGCTACTCCTTTAACTGATTATCAAGCAACAGATGTAACAGCAGCAGGGGTGTTCACTGCCGATAGCCGGTATAAACAAATGGCCGCTTTCAAGTATAATACCTCCGGCAATTTGACGGAACAAACTAAAGTAGATGATATCACTACCAGCTACATATGGGACTATAAGTCACTTTTCCCTGTTGCAGAAGTATCCAATGCGGATACTACGATGATCGCCTACACGGGTTTTGAAACAGACAGTAATCCTGACTCTTACTGGTCCATTACAGGTGGCGCCAAAGATACAACTACTGCCTTTACGGGATCGAGATCTTATAAACTGACTACCGGAGCGCAGATAATTAAAACCAATACTACCGCTATTGGCAGACCAGTACTCCTTTCATACTGGTCTAAAAATGGGGCTGTTACTATTACCCAAAATGGAAGCACATCTATCCCGGTAAAAAGCACCGGACCGACCTTCAATAGTTGGACGCTGTATAAACACCTCTTACCTACCGGAACCCTGCAGGTAAAATTAACTGCCACAAATGCTACGATCGATGAATTGCGTCTATACCCACAGGATGCTCAAATGCAGACTTATTCCTATTCACCATTTGTAGGCATAATAAGTAAAAATTCTCCATCAGATCTCAGCAGCTATTATGAATATGATGGGTTAAGCAGATTGGTTAACATTAAAGATTTCAAAGGACAGATACTGCAGAATTATCAATACAACTATGGCCCTGGCATCGTAATGACAGCCCCTGTTACCTCTCTTTACTATAATGCTAAAATTCAGGCCGATTTCACCCGAGCGTCTTGCACAAGTGGGGAACCGGGTATACTTACTTATAAGGTCCCTTACGGAAAATATGCTTCCGCCGTCAGCCAGGCAGATGCAGATGCAAAAGCACAGGCAGAGCTAAATGCCTACGGTCAGGCTAATGCAAACGCAAACGGGCCATGCTGGTTTTATAATGTGCAGGTGTCACGAGTTTTCACGAAGACCAACTGTCCTCTCGACAGAGGAGCCGGATTGCCCTATGACTATATCGTTCCTGCCCGCAAGTACCGTAGCACGGTAAGCCAGGCAACCGCTGACCAGATGGCAGCAAACGATATTCTAACCAATGGACAGGATAAGGCGAATACGTCGGGGCATTGCTTCTGCGAAGGACCACATACAAAGATCATAAAAGGCATCTGTGAAACAGGCGTCAAACAGTATACCTCCTCAATGGGAGATCCGCGA
>NZ_DATCVJ010000494.1:0-8963 GCF_036566945.1 Chitinophaga sp.
CGATTTGATCGAGCGTCGGAATCCCTAATGTGATGGCGCGTTTCGAGGACGAATCGGTTAACGCCGGCTGCACTGGCTGCACTGGCTGATGGGCCCAGGCCCAAAAGGAAAGCGTATGCAATAGAACTCCAGCAAGAATAACACCCGCTATGCTTGTCTTCATGACGTAGAATTTAATATGTACAAACATATATACATATTAACACTTTTCAAAGGTTTCAAGAGGAATTGTTTGATGGATGGATGTTATCTTTTGCAGACGATCGCCCGGCGTGGTGTAAATTAAAAGCGCTTATGACAGACACCCTTCCCAGCCGGCACTTTTCTTTTAAGCCCTGGCAATCTCTGTCCATTTTCAGACAACCCTTGTTCGGAACCGGACGCTCCGGCGGGAAATAAAATGCGTAATATCGTTGTGCTGTGGGGGTTGTGTCTATGGCAGTATTATTGTCGCTCATCAGAAAATTGCTCAGTCATGTTAACTAGTCACGCCAAAATAGCGTGGAGAAATCTTTTAAAGAACAAAACTTTCTCCTTTATTAATATCGTAGGGTTATCTACCGGAATGGCGGTGGCCTTACTGATTGGTTTGTGGATCCATGATGAATTGACTTACAGTAAAAACCATGCGCATTACGATCGTATTGTGCAGGTAATGCAGCATCAAACATTTAACGGTGTGGTAGGCACCCAGCCCTCCAACCCTTACCTGTTGGGCGCGGAGATCCGGGATAAATACGGCAGCGATTTTAAATACGTGGTGATGTCGTCCTGGAATAGCAAACATATTTTAACGCATAACAACAATGCTGTTTCTGAGATAGGGAATTTCTTCGAGCCGGACTTTCCGGAGATGGCCACGCTGACCATGCTGAAAGGCACCCGTGGCGGATTGAAAGATCCGGCATCTATTATGTTGTCTGCCTCGGCAGCGAAGGCGCTGTTTGGAGATAAGGACCCGATAGATCAGTTGGTGAAGATTGATAAACGACTGGATGTAAAAGTAACGGGCGTGTATGCAGACCTGCCCTATAACTCCGCTTTCAGGATGCTGGCTTTTATTGCGCCCTGGGACCTGTATATAAGTAGTCAGGCCTGGATCAAAGCGATGGATAATCCGTGGCGGGCTAACTTTACCCAAACCTATGCACAGTTGGCTGACAACGCAGACCTGGAAAAGGTATCTGCTAAAATAAAAGATGTGAAGCTGCGTAAAGTGCGGGCAGAAGATGCGGCGTTTAAGCCGGAAGTCTTTCTGCATCCCATGAGCAAATGGCATTTGTATGCAGACTGGGACAATGGAAAAAATATAGGCGGTGGTATTCAGTTTGTATGGTTGTTCGCCATCATCGGCATTTTTGTACTGCTGCTGGCCTGCATCAATTTTATGAACCTCAGCACTGCCCGCTCTGAAAAGCGGGCAAAAGAAGTGGGTATACGAAAAGCTGTAGGGTCGGTGCGTGGTCAGCTGATCACGCAGTTCTTCAGCGAATCACTGCTGGTAACAGTCATCAGTTTTGTATTGGCATTATTGCTGGTACAGCTGGCGTTGCCGGTTTTTAACGAGGTAGCCAACAAGCGGGTGAGCATTCCTGTATCGCATCCCTTATTCTGGCTCACAGGGCTGCTGGTGACCTTGCTCACGGGCTTAATAGCCGGTAGCTACCCGGCGTTGTATTTATCTTCCTTTGAACCTATTAAAGTACTGAAAGGTACATTCCGTGCCGGACGCTATGCCGCCATTCCCCGTAAAGCTTTGGTGGTCATACAATTTACCGTGTCGGTTATTCTCATCATCGGAACGGTGGTGGTATTCCGGCAAATCCATTATGCACAGCATCGCCCCACCGCCTATAGCAGGGAAGGACTGATTGCTATTCCCATAACGACCGGCGACCTGAAAGATCATTTTGAATTGATCCGCAATGAGCTGATGGCAACAGGTGTGGTGAAGGATATGGCTTATTCTTCCAGTGGTACTACTGAACTGAATGCTATCAATAACGGCTATACGTGGAAAGGAATGTTGCCCGGCACACAAGGGAATTTTGGTGCCATCAGCGTAACGCATGATTACGGCAAAACCATTGGCTGGCAAATCATTGCAGGGCGTGATTTTTCGAGAGCATTTAAGTCGGACAGTACCGCGATGATCCTCAACGAAGCCGCCGTTAAATTTATGGGACTGAAAAATCCCATAGGCGAAATCGTTAAAGTGGATGATAAGCCTTTCAACGTGATTGGTGTGGTGAAAGACATGGTCATTGAATCTCCCTATAACCCCGTTTTTCGAACCGCTTTTACCATCGACTACGACAATGCCAATCTCATTAATGCCAGGATAAATCCCAACAAAACTACCGCTGCTGCGTTGGCACAAATGGAAACTGTGTTTAAAAAATATAATCCCGGTGTTCCTTTCGTTTATAATTTTGTAGATGATGATTATGCAGAAAAGTTTGATGACGAACAACGTATCGCAAAACTTTCCAGCTTCTTCGCAGTGCTGGCTATTTTCATCAGTTGTCTCGGTCTTTTTGGAATGGCCTCTTTTATGGCGGAGCAACGGGTAAAAGAAATCGGCGTGCGCAAAGTATTGGGCGCTTCCGTTTTCAATTTATGGCAGTTGATGACAAAAGATTTTGTACTGCTGGTGGTAATTGCATTGGTGTTGGCAGTGCCGGTCGCTTATTATTTCATGAGTAACTGGCTGCAGCATTATAAATACCGTACGGAAATATCCTGGTGGATCATCGCATTAACCAGTATGGGCGCGTTGTCTATCACTTTACTGACGGTGAGTTATCAATCTATTAAAGCAGCGATGATGAACCCGGTGAAGTCGTTAAGGTCGGAGTAACTCCATTTCTATATATGTTGTACAGTCGTCGTTTATACCACGGAAATTATCAAGCAGGATGGCAGCGCCACCCTGTTTGACCATTTCTTTTACGACGCGATAGTAGATATCGGCACTTTCGGGACCTTGTCCGATCAAATCAAAAACAATATGCTTGGTATTGGATAATGTGGCGTAAAGATTAATTAGCTGCCGATGGCTTTCATGCAGGGTCTTCATCCTGGTGCGCTTGTTAATTAACGCATGCTCGTATATTTTACCAGCCAACGCATGATCTGGTTGGGCGTTCTTTTTTAAGTATCGCCCAACAGTGGATGGATAGAAATTTCTTCGTATCCATGACTCCCTGAAATGCGGTACGTAGGTCAGCGGTTGGGATATGGTCAGTGCCTCATTTAAAACTTTACCGGTTAAAATATTAATCAGCCGGGTTTTAATTTCCTGAAAATAAGCCCCGCTCAGCAGCGAAAGGACTGCAATTTCCCCGCTCCGCAAATCAAAAGCAGGAATGAAATAGGGATCGATTGTTATTCCTTTGCTTTCTACTATCATTGAATTACTCATAATATACCCCGTTATATAATCATCCGCTAAAATAAGGTTAATATCGGCACATGTGTATCATAACGGTGAAAGGCATACGACGAAAGTGGTGAAATAGTCCTTGTTGCTTGGTATTCATGGGTGAAAGGCATTAAATTACATTTGATGCCTTTCGCCTTTTTTTAATATTCCTGATAGGTCATATTCATCACTTCCTCTAATCCTTTTTCGGCCGGCAATGTTCCCCAGGTTAAATGCCGTTGCGGGGAAAGTCTTGCTGCGCAAAACAGTGGCGCAAGGGTTTGCGGGGCTACGCGGATCAGTTCAATGGCCTGCATGGCCAGCGCCATTTTTTCTACGATGATCCGTGCGTTGTATTCATCCGGATGTGCGATCAGCGGTTGCAGATTTTCGAGGTGCAGATCCAAATATTTATCGAGCCCTTTGGCGAGTTCCAGGTAGTGCATGAATGCGGCAATGCTATGCGGCTCTTTGTGCATGGCGCGTAATACGTCCAGTGCCTGTATGTTGCCGGAGCCTTCCCAGATGGCATTCACCGGAATATCGCGGTACAGCCTCGGCATAATGGAGGTTTCCACGTATCCATTACCTCCAATACATTCCAGCGCTTCGCCGAGTACAAGCACGGCTCTTTTGGTATTCCAGAATTTTCCGATGGCGGTACCAATCCGGGTAAAGTGCAGGGCTGCTTCATCGGTCAATGCATCATCGAAGCCTTTGGCCAGCCGCATGGCAAGGGTAGTGGCGGCGGCAGATTCCAGGCATAGGTCTGCCAATACATTTTTCATGAGTGGCTGATCGATTAGTTTTTTTCCGAAAGCAAATCTGTGGTGGCAGTGGTGGATCGCTTCTGCTACGGCCCGCTGCATGGTAGCGGCGGAGCCAACGGCGCAATCGAGGCGGGTATGGCGTACCATTTCCATGATGTTGGGAACGCCGCGTCCTGTTTCTCCGATGAGCTGCCCGAAGGCGGCATGAAATTCCACTTCCGCGGATGCATTGGATTTGTTGCCCAGCTTATCTTTTAAGCGTTGAAAGTAAAGGGTATTTTTTGTGCCATCCGGGGTAAACCTTGGCACCAGGAAACAGCTTAATCCCTGCGGTGTTTGGGCCAGCACCAGGAACGCATCGCTCATAGGGGCGCTGCAAAACCATTTTCTGCCGGTGATTTGGTAGATGCCATTTCCCACAGGTTGCGCAAAAGTGAGATTGGCGCGAACGTCGCTGCCACCTTGAGGTTCTGTCATGGCCATGCCAAAGGTGACGCCTTTTTTCTGTGTGTACGGAATATGCCGCGGGTCGTATTCGTTGGAGAGTACCCGTGGCAGCCATTCTTTGGCGATGTCTGGTTCTATTTTGAGCGAGGGCACTACTGCAAAAGTCATTGTTAAAGGACAGCTGCTGCCTTCATCAATTTGTTGCTTGAGATACGATAAAGTGCTGTGTGCGAGGTAAGCGCCTTGCTTGCTGCCGGTCCAGGCGACGGAATGCACCTGGTGTTGAATCGCCGCTTCCATCATCTGGTGATAGGCCGGATGATAGTCGACGATGTCGAGCCGGTTGCCAAAGCGGTCGTGTGTTTTTAATACGGGAATGTTTTTATTGGCAAGGTCACCGGCTTCCTGCATGGTACGACTTCCCATCAATGCGCCAAATGCCGTTGCGGGCGCCTGTATCCAACCGCCGCCATATTCAGCAAGCAATTTTTGAAGCAGGGGATTCGTGGTAAATGAATTGTAATTTTCCAATACAGGAACCTGGTTAACAGCCGTGTGAAAATCAAAATCAGCCGGAAGCATACATGTGATGTTTGATATACACTAATTTAGACTATTTGCAACAAAGGTCCGCCGGTGTAAATCATAAAAAAAAGGCCACTCCACAATGGGAGTGACCTGGTATGACGGGTTGGTTTTAATCTTATCTTCTTTTCCTGTAAATCAACAGGGTGGTGGCCAGTAGCAGCAACGACACGGGGATTATGCCAAAGAAAAATACCCGCATGGTGAGGATACCTGCATCATCGCTATCTATCACATCTCTCGACGGCATAGTACCGGTGTTGATGGGAAATGCGCCATAGGTAAACCACCGGAATATTTCCGTGGTAAATGGCTGATTCCACACCGATGGTTTTCTGCGGGCAATTTCTGCGGAACTCATAAAATCGGCGTCGCCGCTAACAATGATCCGCTGTGTTTTTCCGGCTTGTTTTCTTTCCAGTGCCAGGGCCAGCGGTTGTTTGTTTTTCGATAACAGTAATGGGACTACTCCGAAACCGGCGCTGTTGCCATATTGCAGGTTTACCGCACCTGATACCGATACTACGCCACTGTCGGACTGATAGGCGCCGAGCGCCGGTGATATTTCACCTGCCTTTTCCGAGAAATGCGACAGCAGAAAATCCGGAGCATAATCCCTGCTTTCTTCCTGTACTGCTGTGTCGCCGGCATGTACATCCAGTTGCTGCAGTAACGGCGCCAGCACGAATTGTGACCCTGGCTCTGTCATGATGAACAGGTTTCTGCCGCTGGCCACATATTGCTGCAGCTGCTGCTGTACTTTAGCGGAGAAGGCCGTTTGTGGTGCAGCGATCACGAGTATAGCAGTGTTGGCAGAAATAGATTGAAGGTCCGCGTTAAGGGTATCTACTGTAAAGCCCTGGTTAATTAACGCAGCTCTGAAGGAACCGTCTTTTACAAACATCTTCAGGGCAGCATCTCCGGCTTTACTAATACTGCGTTCTCCATTACCGGTCAGAAAAGTCACCACCGGTGTTTGCGATGGCGTGACAAGATGTTTCAGCGCCGCAGTAAATTCGCGCTCGCCGGGATAAATCATCATATCATTGTAATACCGCAGAAACGTTTGCCCATCGCCGTATTGGAGCAATCTTACCAACTTGTTTTCTTCGGGTCGCAGGTTCACCATTTTTCGGATGCTGGCCGGCGGCAGTACTTTTTTAAAGTCGAGGTCCTGGATATCGGCTACTTTTTTAGCAATGGCGGCATCGCTTTCTCCCGGATAATTTTTATACAAATTTTTATTATCACCAAAATCATAATAGTACACATAGTTCATCTGCAGATCCGGTAAAAAACGACGATAAGGAATCATCAATCGTTCATCTTCACTTTTCTTTTCCGGCGCTCCCAGGTAATAATTATCATCCAGGATATTCACATAGGTGGTAATCTTCAGGGGCTTATCCATTTTCTTTACCAGGTCCCTGCTTTGTGGTCCCAGCGTATGTTTGCTGGTTACGGTCATATCAATATAGCCGGTAGCTACCGGCAGTGAACTGATATAGCCAACAAGAAAACAGGCGGCGACCAAACCAATATACCTTACGGTACGGAGATATCCGGGTTTTGCTTCCCGCTGATCCTGTAAACGCATACAGGTGATGGTCAGGAAAAATCCGATGACGAGCAGGAAATACAATACATCTTCCGAGCTGATTAACCCGGCAATGAACTGTTCGGTTCTGCCGGAAATAGACATAAAGTAGGTAATGTGCCGCACGGTATCGTTACCCTGGAACAGGCCACCAATAAAGTTGAGCAGTGCCAGTACTGCCAGTGTGCTGATAGCCGCTACTACCTGGTAGGTAGTTAAGGAAGACATGAATATACCGATGGCGGCATAAGCGCAGATCAGCAAATACAGTCCCAGCGCGCCGGACGACAGCAACTGCCAGTCGATATGTTCTATAAAATACGCACCGGATATACTATATAAACAGATAATCACCAGTAACAGCGCGCCATATCCCATCATCGCCAGGTATTTTCCCAGCACAATATCTTTGACCTTAATAGGAGAGGACAAGAGCAATTTGATAGATCCGCTGTGTGTTTCCCGGCTGATGAGGCCCATGGTTAATAGCGGAATATAGAAGTACAATGTACTTTTTACACCGGGATAAAAACCTTCCCGGCCGCCGAATACCATGGCCGTTACGTTGGTGAAATGATTGCCCATGCGTTGTGCACGGCCTATCATCTGGATATAGTGGAGGTAGTCAATACCTATTTGGATCGGGAACACAATTAAAATGAGCCATGCTACCGGTGAATGAAAAAGGAGACTCAACTCCTGCCGGGCTATTCTGATAATGATTCTCATGACGGTAAAGCAGGTTTAGTTTTTTTATTGGATAACTGGGCAAAGATGGCATCCAGTGAACTTTTCTCGAGGGTGATTTCTTTCAGCCGCCAGCCATTTTTTACGCTCAACTCCACAATACTTTCTGCGATGTCTGCGGCGGGTTCAAAACGCATGCGGATAGATTTGTCTGTCAGGAATTCTACTTCCTTAATGCCTTTGATTTGTTGTAACACCGCTTGCGTGGGTGGGGTTTCCATGGTGGTGATCAGGCTATCCGGTTCAATATAATTATTGAACGATTCCATGGTATCTTTAAATACCATTCTGCCGCCTTCAATCATGATGATATCCTGGCAGGTGGCCTGAATTTCCGAGAGAATATGGGAAGAAAAAATGACGGCGCGATCGGTCGCAATTTCTTTGATCAGTTGTCTTACTTCCAGGATCTGGTTAGGATCAAGACCATTGGTAGGCTCGTCCAGCACCACCAGCAGGGGCCTGTGTATGAGCGCCTGCGCAATGCCTACGCGCTGCCGGTAACCACCGGAAAGGTTGCCAATGAGGCGATGACTGAAATGTGCCACGCCGCATCTTTCTTTCACCTCGGCTACGGCCGTTTTAATACGCCGTTTATCTACGAACCGCAAATGGGCGCAATAGGTCAGGTATTCATCTACTGTTTGTTCTAAATACAAAGGTGCATTCTGCGGCAGAAAGCCAATTCTTTTCTTGGCTTCTTCCGGGTGGGTACGCATATCAATGCCTTCAATCAGCACTTTGCCGAGCGTTTGACTCAGCACGCCACAAAGAATATTCATGGTAGTGGATTTACCGGCGCCGTTGGAACCGAGCAATCCTACAATGCCTTTTTTATTGATGTCGAAACTGACATCCTGCACTGCCCAGTCTTTGCTGTACCGGTGAGAGAGTCCTTCAATTTTAACGATGTTATCTTGCATTTTCTGATTTGATTAAGTCAATGGGAAAGTAAGGGTACCGGTATTACCGGCACCCTATGGAATAGGACTAAGGACAAAAACGTTTAAGGATTCAGCGGCCAGTCCGGATTAAAAATGGTGGCTGCCGGCCATAGCTGACGTACATAGTTATTACTGTTGGGCAACAATTCATATGTTATGCCTTCTGCTATGTGGGTCACTTTTTTCTGGAAACGGGTTTCTTTGTTCAGGCGTTTCAGGTCAATCACACGTACGCCGGTGAAGGCCAGTTCCCGCCGTCTTTCTTCCAGCACAAAGCGCAGCACTTTTTCTGCGTCATTGTTGAAATCCGACGGGGTAAAGACTTTATAGGCAGCAGGTGTAATGCGGTTCAATCTCAACTTATTAATATCATCCAGTGCGGCGGATAAGCTGTTGGCGCGTGCATTACATTCTGCTCTTATCAGGTAGGTTTCCGGTACGCCCAGGAA
>NZ_DATCVJ010000495.1:0-12044 GCF_036566945.1 Chitinophaga sp.
CTACTATGGCGCCTATACGAAGAATCCTTATTTTCTGTTGCAGAACTATAAAAATAACAACTCCGTAGAACGCGTAAACGGAACCATTTCATTGAGCTACAAACCAATTACCGGTCTTGATATTACAGAACGTATTGGTGCGGATGTCTACAGCGACCGCCGGTATGAAAAAGGCGCCAAATATCATTTTGCTCCGGTGGATCCGTTTTATGAGGGTAGTGACTGGGTAGATAATGGTAAATATTCACAGGATGTTACCAACTACAGCCAGATCAACCATGACCTGATCATCACCTACACCAAGGCGCTGACCAAAGATCTGAATATGAAATTGCTGGGTGGTAATAACGTGCGCATGACGACCAGCAACAATCTATTTGCAGCGACCAATACTTCCGGTGGTTTAATTGTACCTGATTTCTATAATCTGGATAATTCCAATGGTCCGATCAATTCCACCAATACACTTACACAAAGGAGGTTATATGGTTTCTATGGAGAAGCAGATTTCGATTATAAGAATATGCTGTTCCTGGGAGGAACCATCCGTAATGATATTTCCTCTACCCTGCCTACCAATAACAACTCTTACGTATACCCCAGTGTAAACGCTGCGTTTGTATTTTCAGAGTTGTATAAGGATAAGGCATTCGCGGATATCATCAGCTTTGGTAAAGTGAGGATCAGTTATGCGAAGGTAGGTGCAGATGCGCCTGCTTACCGGTTACAAACCACTTATACTAAAACAATTATCAACGGAGATTTCGGAGAGATCTTATTTCCTATTACGAGCAACAACGCTACGATTCCTGGCTTTGCCCGCCGTACACTCATCGGGAATCCAGACCTGAAACCGGAATTTACCTCTTCCTTTGAAGTAGGTACAGAGTTGTCGTTCTTAAAGAACATGATCAACCTGGATGTGACTTACTATAGTACCAAGTCTACCAACCAGATTGTAGACGTTCCTATCCCTAATAGTTCCGGGTTCAATAACATTACCCTGAATGTGGGAGAAATGACCAACAAAGGTCTGGAAATTGGTTTAAAGGCCACACCTGTTAATACCTCTTATGGATTGCGGGTAGACCTCTTTGCTACTTATAGTAAACTAACGAACAAAGTAGTTGACATCAATGATAAACTGGACCAGGTAGCCATTAGTGCCGGCATCAGCGGTACCACCGCGATGGCGCAGGTAGCTGCTAAGGGAAGACCTTATGGTACCTTCTATGGCACGGGGCTGGCGATCGATTCTGCCAGCGGCAAAGTGATTATAGATAAAGAGACGGGATTACCACTTAATAATGCGACCCGTTATTATGGTACGTATTTACCGGATTATATGGCTTCTTTTGGCGGTAGTGTTTCCTACAAAGGATTTATGCTGCGATTCCTGTTTGATACCAAGCAGGGAGGTCAGTTCTACTCCAATACCAAGAGCCTGATTGACTTTGGTGGCTATGCACTGGAAACAGCTGCTAACGGCAGACAGGATTATGTATTCCCGAACTCCGTATATGATGATGGTACCGGTAAAATAGTACCCAATACTTCTATCAAATTTCACCCGTATAACTACTGGACCAATGTGGTTCCGGCAGGAGAAAATCTGATAGATGCCAGCTACGTGAAACTCCGCGAAGCGTCCATTGGGTACACTTTCAGCCAGTCGATGTTAAGGCATACACCATTTACCAAACTAAATGTGTTGTTATATGGTAACAACCTGTTTCTGTGGGTACCGAGTTCCAACAAATTTGCGGATCCGGAAATCAACTCCCAGGGCGCCAGCAACGTACAGGGTTATGAGTTTTTATCCAATCCTTCGCTCAGGAACATGGGTATTAAAGTGGACGTTACCTTCTAATTTCAACCGGGCCTAAAAACAAAATTGATGAAAACGAATATATTAACACTACTTTATCTGACAACCCTCCTACTCTTTTCAGCAGGGTGCAAAAAGTTCCTGGATGTGAACAAAGATCCCAACAATGCGGTAGATGTGACGGTAGACGTACTACTCCCATCTGCGCAATCGGGACTTACTTTTGCGGTTGGCAATACACTGACCATTAATGGTGGCGTTTGGGGACAATACTGGACACAGAGCCCGAACTCTTCTCAATATAAAACCCTGGACCAATATGCTCCGGCTGAAGGTGATTTTGGTAATGTATGGTCTGCTATTGAAATAGATGGACTTGAAAATCTCCAGAAGGTGATTGATAAGGGCAATGCCACCAATCAGAAACAATATGTGGCCATTGCCATGTTGCTGAAAGCATACTCTTTCCAGTTAAGCACCGATTTATGGGGAGATGTACCTTTCAGTGAAGCTTTACAGGGAGATGCTACTGAACGGATCCTGAATCCGAAATATGAATCACAAAGTGATATTTATAACGGATTGGTAAAAATGGTGGAAGATGCCACCAACCTTATCAGCAATACAGATGTGGCACCTGGTGCTGATGATCTTATTTACCAGGGGGACATGGACAAATGGCTGCGCTTCGCCAATACCCTCAAACTAAAAATTGGATTACGTTTGGCGAAAAAAGATGCCGCAAGGGCCGCAACTATTGTGAGGTCACTGCAGGGAGCGGAGTTTATCCACCCCGGAGAATCAGCTCTTCAAAACTTTAATTCCACCGGTGGTCAGCAGAATCCATTGTATGGCGCTTCTGCCGGTCCGGTACTGAATACCACCCAAAACCTGGTGGCCAGTTCTACTGCTGTTAACTTTTTCAGTGGCAATAGTGATCCAAGGCTGGATGTGTTTTATGATGCGGTAGGAAGTGGTGTTGTGGGTATTCCACAGGGCAGCTTCAATGCCCCTCCCACCACTGTTGTTTCTCCTCCATCTGCGCTTACCGGCGCTAATGCAAAAGATCCGAATTCGGCATTAGCTCCCGTGAAACTAATGACAGATTATGAAGCCGATTTCCTGCAGGCAGAAGCCATCGTGAGAGGCTGGCTGACAGGAGATGCAGCTGCATTATATGAACAAGGCATCACCGATAATTTTGCCGCTTATGAAGTAGATGGCGCGGCAGATTATATCGCACAACCGGCAATCGCATTTCCGACCGGTGGTACTACCGAAGAAAAGGTAAAAGCTATTATTACACAAAAATGGGCAGCGATGTGTGGTAACCAAACGATAGAAGCCTGGACAGAATGGAGAAGAACCGGATATCCTTCCTTCTTCACGCTTTCAAAAGCTTCTATTATCGGTGCCGGCAGATATCCGGGTATATTCCTGTATCCTACTTCTGAACTGGCCAGGAATCCGAATGCTCCCAAAACAAATCATTTCGTATATGATAAAGTATGGTGGGCCAATTAAAGAGCAGGCTGTTGGTGATTATACCAAAGGCTGCTCAATATTTTTTAACTATTAATTGATTTGCATGAAAGCGTTATATATCTTTTTGGCAGGCGCCATGCTGCTCTCCGCCTGTTCAAAGAATTCGGAAGACGTGTACACGAAAATGGTGACACCCACTTTTCCTACGATCACACTAAAAGGAGATCCGGTGGTGACGTTAAGTGTAGGTGGCACCTATACGGATGCCGGCGCCACGGGGTACGACAGTATTACGAAGGTTTCTACGGAGCTTACGCCTCTCTCCAATAATGTAGACCCGGCCAATGCAGGCTTTTATGTAGTCAGCTTTCTCACGAAGAATGTATATGGTTACAGAACCAGTGCCGACAGACTGGTGCTGGTAACCACTATTTCTCCCAGTGATGATATCAGCGGATCTTACAAGCGCGTTGGAAATAATGAAATAGTACACGTGGTAAAAGCGGGTACAGGGTTATATACCATCGACAATGTTGGCGGGGTGGCAGGTGCACCGGCCCCTTTTGTTTTTCCGTATTACATCGGATTTCCAGATGAGAATACCTTTGAAGGGCCCTCACAAAATACTCCACTTGGCGGCTTGTCATTGTCCAATACTTCCATCACACGTTCCGGTGCTAATATAACATTGAAGTATGTGGTGATTAACCCCAACTTCGGTACGGCGGTACGAACTTTCGAAAGACAATAATCATCATCACATCGCATAAAAAAAGAAGAGGCTGTATCTTTTGATATAGCCTCTTCTCATTTCAGGTATATTGAAGATAAATAACCGCTCCCAGTGTGCTTTTTCAAAAAAAAGCAAAAAAAAAGTATGCTTTTCAGCATACTTTTTTTCAATGAGTAAGATATATAAAATTAGATAACTTTTACGTTAACTGCATTTAATCCTTTTTTACCATTTTCTACATCATACGTTACACTGTCATTTTCACGCAGCTCACCAGTGATACCGGATATGTGAACGAAGATGTCTGGACCACCATTAGATGGAGTGATGAAACCAAATCCTTTGGATTCATTGAAAAATTTAACTGTACCTTGTTGCATTATATTTTATTTATTAATTACCCCCAAGGTACACTTATATAGTTGAAACACCTAAAGAGTTTTAAATAACGAAGCATTTTTTTTATACTGCTCTACCCGCTTGGGAGCTTTTAAATAATGGGATATCAGCCCGACACTTCTCCCTAAACATATACTGACAGTACGTTTAAGACTATTATTTTCGGATAAAATCAAACAAAGCCGTTTTACATCATTTATTCAGCATAGATAGTTAATAATCAGTTAGTTACTTAAGTAAAAACGATTTTGATTATTCATATTGTTTATTTATTATATAATTATAATAAATATAAATCCAGCTACTCAAAAACATAGCAAATCAGGTCATTTTCGCTTGATTTGCCAGTTGCCTCAGCAAAGCAATTAGTGCTCTTTTCGCGAAAAAACGAGCTCAACATCCATTTTTATTGTATCTATGTCTTGTAGACTTCATTCATCGTTAAACCAGATTAAACATGTATCCTGGGAGCATTCTCTTATTTATTGGCGGCGCCGCCTTACTGATCCTGCTAGTAGCACTCCTTCTGTCTATTATTGTTTTCAGTACCAAAAGTGTAGCCGTGGAAGTCATCGCCTGGATACTGGGCGGATTATGGCTGCTGTTAGATCAGGCCATTGTGTACAGCGGTATGTTCGACAATGAAGGCATCTCCAATTACTTCTTTTACCCCGTCCTCCTTATTTTCTTCCTGCTACTGCAATACCGGTCTAATGCAGCGCAGGGAAATAACCTCCGGATGCTTTACATCGCTAAAACAGTGCTGGTAGTGCTGTTCCTGGGAACCGTAAACGCGCAGATCATTAACCAGCTGGGGCAAAATGGCCTCTTAAATTATGAGGAAGCATCGGCCAGATGGATCCTGCCGGCAGCAGGAATGCTGATTTCTGTCTCCCTGATCACCTATATCACTTTCCTATACTTACAGCGGATCCATGCAGCCGCTAATAAAAACGATATTTTCAAGAGTGCCATTATATTTACGGCGGCATCTTATTTCTTCGCCGACATTTTAGGGCATCTCCTCTTTTTTATTCAATATCATAAACTCCTCGCAGAAGTACCCGGATTTACCTTCTTTACACCACAACAACTCGCCACACAAATGGCTTACTTTATCGTAGAAACATTATTGACTGCTACTATCGCTGCCTATATCTATAAATCGAAACAGGAAGCCACCGCATAACAAGACAGGTTAAATACAGCTTTAACAAAAAATTGCACGGCCACTATTTACATCCAAACAACGAATCTATTACTTTCGGTGCCACAATGAAAAAATATGCCGAATATCCTATTTAAATGCCTGTTCGCACTCACGTTTCTAAGACCATCCCCATCTGTAGCGGAAGACAAACGCTTCACCGTTAAAATCATTATTCCTGCCGGCGTTAATGAGAAAAATATTGTCATCTGGTATGATGATGGGAAAGATGAACGTATCTACGTATCGCCACACTTTGTAAATCATGAAATGACCATGTCCGGTAGTTACATCTCCCGGTATGCGACTGTTACCATTACACGGAAGGAAGATGAAAAATTCAGTGGTGGCACATATTGGGTAAACCAGTCACCTGCTCTCATCAATTTTTACAGGGCTCCAAAAAGTCCACGTTTAGTGAATGCCATTGATGTAAAAAAGACGGTAGGCGACAAGCTCCAATCATTTATTGCCAACGTTGAGAAGGAAAGGGACGACTACTGGAATACCCATTCTACCGCTATTATGGACTTAAACAGTCGGGAGCGGAAAATATTCTTTGATAAACGAAAAGCAGTAGAAGACAAGAAAATTCAGTTCCTCCTTAATAATAAATCACAATACTTTTCCTTCTGGCTATTCCGTACCGACATGGTGTACATGGCGGGTGGCGGCCCTTATGGATATCCGCGTATAACGGGCGCCCAGCTCAGAGAACTATTCTATTCCACGTTCCCTGACAGCTTAACAAATTCCGCAGAAGGGGCCACCACATTAGCTACGATCGCAACCTTCGAAGTACAGAAAAATACGATGGCGCCGGATTTCACCACCACCGACATCTATCAGCATCCAATAGCTCTGCGCGATTATCGTAATAAGTATGTGCTGCTGAACTTCTGGGCATCCTGGTGTGTACCTTGTGTAGCAGAACTGCCGGCCATAAAAAAAATCAGGGACACTTACAATACTGACCAACTGGAGATTATCGGGAGTACGGTCCACGATGACTCTACGGCCTTTCTTAATGCAGTAGCGAAATATAAAATCACCTGGACAAAAATTTTCAACGATAAGGCCTTACAAAAAGCGTACGTCAAATCAGGTGTTCCCTTATTATTACTCATTGATAAATCCGGCAAAATCATTTATGACCGGGAGGAAGAGCTTCCCACAGGAATTGATAGCTTACCACTGCTGCAACGGCTGCTGAAAGAGCGACTCAAGGGATAGATCCAATCATCAACGATGACGAAAAATACTTCAGTCGCCCTTTAAATATCTTATTGGATTTGCCAGGGCCGCTTTAATCGCCTGAAAGCTCACGGTTAATATCGTTATCGCGGTAATGATCCCTGCTGTGATCAGGAAAACATCCGGCCCTATATGAATACGATATGCGAAAGATCCCAACCAATGATTCATACCCCACCATACAAGCAGGAACGCAATGCCCACTGCCAGCAATATCAGTTTAAAAAATTCGGTAGACAATAACAATACAAGGTTACCCACCGATGCACCGATCACTTTCCGGATACTGATTTCTTTCTGTCGCCGTTGAGCTGTGAAAGCAGCCAGCCCAAATAAACCAAGACAGGAAATAATAATCGCCAACCCGGCAAAGTAGCGCGATAAAGCGCCCACTCTCATTTCCGACGCATACATTACCTGGTAATCTTCATCCAGAAAACGGTATTCGAAGGCCATGCCGGGATTAAATTGCTGATACGCTTTACGGATGCCGGCAATCGCTTCCTGTTCCCTGTTACCATCTATCTTCACCAGTATATTGGGCGTTACAGGATATACCTGGAAGAAACAAGGCTTCACCGATTGATATAAAGATTCAAAATTGAAATCCGCCGCTACCCCTACTATTTGCCTTTCTTCTCCCCAGAATTTAATGGTTTTACCTACGGGATCTTTTAACCCCATATGTTTGATCGCCGTTTCATTAAAGATGATTTCTTTACGCGCATTTTCATTGGCAGAGAAATTTCTTCCGTCTTTAATGCCGATGCCGGCGGTTTCCAGGAAGTTATCCCCTACTTCCAGATTTGAAAAATCAATATTGTTATGCGGATCTTTTCCGGGCCATTGAAAATCAGAAATATTGCCATGCGCACCCATCAGGTTGTGATAATAGCTGGAAGCATTCAATACGCCGGGCACTGCTTTCAGTTCATTCACAAAAGAAACGGCATGACTTATTTTAGCCGGATCGTTTTCAAATGGAATTTCAAAATGAAGGGTATGTGCCCTGCTATAGCCCAGGTTCCTGGATTGTATAAAACTTAGTTGCTTGTAAATAATTAATACCGCCGCAATGAATACTACCGACAACGTAAACTGAAACACCACCAAACCCCTACGTACCAATACTTCGCTGAAGGAGGTATTGAGCTTTCCTTTCAATATGGCTACCGGGTTAAATCCGGAAAGATACAAGGCGGGATAGCTACCCGCGATGATACCAGTGAGCAACGTAACGCCTGCAATGGTGAGGAGTAATGCTACACTGAAATGCAGACTTATTTGTTTGCCTGCAATTTCATTAAATACCGGTAATAAAAAGATGATCAAAATGATGGCGAGTATCAGCGATAAAAAAGTCATTAACATAGACTCTACTATGTACTGCGCGATCAGGGTTCCACGGCTCGCGCCCATCACTTTTTTAACACCTATTTCTTTCATGCGCCGCCCGGCTTTCGCGGTAGACAAATTCATGAAATTAATACAGGCAATTAATAGTATCAGCATCGCGATGGCAGAGAACATTTTCACATAGGTAATTCTGCCGCCGGCTTGTACACCATTTTCATATCTACCATACAGGTACTGATCGGAAAACCGCACCAGGAAAAGCTGGATGCCTGCCTCTTTATCTTTCTTCAACACAAAATCCCGGATCTTATTATTCAGCTGACTTATATCTGTATGCGCTTTTACGATCACAAAAGTGCTGGGATCATCATTTCCCCATTTCATTAATCCCGGTCTTTTTTCCAGCACCAGGTCGTAGTTAAACATCAGGTCGAACTGTTCTGTGGCGGAAGGCGGATTATCTTTGAATATGCCTGAAATAGTGAATAAGCCTCCAAACTCCTGCTCATCCCATTTCAATGTTTTACCCACTACGGCAGTCGTAGTCTTAAACATTTTCCTGGCCAATGTTTCAGAAATGATCACATTGGATTTCTCACGGAGCACCTGGCTTTTATCTCCTGCTATCAGCTGCGTGGTGAATACATCGAAATAATCTTTTCCTACATACTGTCCTCCTGCTTTCATACGGGTATCGCCGATGGTAATGATCCCTTTGAAAGGAAACCAGGAAGCAGGAAGTACAGATACCGCATGTTCTACTTCGGGTATTTCTTCTTTCAATGCCTTCGCCAGCATTCCAGGGGTATTGCTCATCGTATTAATACCTCCATTACTTTTAATGTTGGCCATTACCTGGTATAGCTGCGCATCTTTTTCATTGTACTTATCTACCTGGCGTTCATCGCTGATCCATAACCATAACAATAAAGAGCAGGCCAGGCCGGTAGATAAACCCAACAAATTCAGCAAAGTAAACTGACGATCTTTTAAAAGATTTCGCCAAATGACACGGATATTATTTTTAAACATTTTACTACTATTAAAAAGAATAAAATGAAAATAGGTGTGAAAGAAATTCATCTTCCACAAATACAATACCCGATGATGGCTGGTTGGAAATCAGTATTTTATAAGACAGGAACTTGGCTGGCTGTCCGATTTCGACACAGGAGAGCGTCCGTTTCCGGTCATTGTATAGGTGTAGAGGAATGCCGGTTTTAGAAAAACAGCTACATTCATCATAGATGAATGCGGCTGTTTTTCTATATATATTGAGGATGATTATTTAGCCAGGAAGGGGTTTATCAAATGGGCTAACTTATCGGTTTCGGTCATCAGGCTCACGTGAGTGGCGCGGGGTATGATCGCCAGTTGTATTACCAGCGAGAGTGTTACAATAAGCGTTTTCATGGCAGCTACCTTAGTCTGTAATCGATTCTGTATACTTTTTGAAACTGTCCATGATGGCTTGCCATCCGCTCTGTTGCATTTCAACAGGGTTTTCACTTTCTGCCTCGAAAGTTTCTGTTACTTTGGTGGTGTTGCCTTCTCCTTCGAAAATAATGTTCACGGTTCTTCCATCACCGAGTGTATAGGCGATCAGTTCATGGTCTTTTACTTCGTCGTACACGCCGGCGAAGTCGAAGCCCCAGCTACCATCTTTTGCTTCCATGCGGGACATAAATTTTCCACCGGTACGGGGATCGTTTTCAGCTTTAGGGGTATGCCAGTCGTCAGAAGCGGCGTTCCATTTAACGATATGTACCGGGTTGGTCCAGGCATCCCAAACTTTTGCTACAGGTGCATTTACAATGGCGGATACGGTGATCATGTTTTTTGCTACGGTGCTCATTTTTTCAGGATTTAAAAGTGATTGTCGTTGTTGATGCAAACATACCCTGACTATTTAACTCCGATGATGGTTAAATGCGACAAAATAGTGTACACTTTGCGACAAATCAGGGTTCTCATATGGGGAATTGAATTTTTTGTTTACATCGCCGGTTCCTGCTGCAATAAATTTCGCGTGTAGTCGAGACCGGTAGTATAGATGGCTTCCAGCCGGTTAAACTCAAACATGCCATACTGGCCCAGTTCTGTAGGTTCAATAAAATGGCGGCACAGCAATTTATTTTTCAGCACTGGTTCACGAATAGCGAGGTGCAGGGTTCTTTCCAGATTGGCGAGGAAGCCGCTGGACGGATTATAGGCTGTCAGCGGATTTACGTGTACGCCAATAATATCGCGGTATTGCGCCATCAGGGGCTCTATGGGCAGATTACCGGACAGGCCGCCATCTACATACTGCGCGCCTGCAATTTCCACGGGTGGAAACAGCAGTGGTACCGAAGATGCGGCCAGGATTGCCGGGATCAGGTCACCTTCGCTGAAAATGGTTTGGTCGCCGGTAACAAAATTGGTGGCCGTAATGTATAAGGGAATGTGGAGTGATCCGAAGGTTTTATTTCGCAAGGTTAGCTTCAGTACTTCTTCTACTTTTTTGAGAGACAGGAAACCGGCGCGCCAGTTCCGCCACTGCATAGATAGCCCGAGCTTATGTTTTTGGAATATTTCTCTCACCTCATCGGTGCTGTAGCCATCGCAGATAAAGGCGGCGGCAATAGATCCTGCGCTGGTAGCGGAAATTGCTTCCGGAAAAATGTGATGCTCTGCAAATGCTTTTAACACGCCCAGGTGGGCATATCCCCGGGCGCCACCTCCTGATAAAACAAAAGGACGCCGGATATTGGTTGTTGGGTTATTCATCCTACTAATTTAAAAAACCATCGGAAACGCCAGGGAATTTTTATTTTTTCCGGATGGTAATATACACGGGGCTTTCGCCTACAGTGACGCGGAACCCCCGGTCACCGGCCTTTTCCCAGGCAACTGCCGGTGCGGGTGCATCTGCAGTAGCCATGGCCGTTATACTCAACGGTTGTCCGGGCATCTTATCCAGTGTGGTGGTTGTGGTATGTGGCTGGTAGCTGTCTTTATACTGCGTAGTGGCGCCAGTAGGCGACCAGGCCACCCATATGAGCGATTGCGGGTCCGAGCTATGTTCAAATTCAAATACGTACAACTCTCCTTCTTTCTTTTGTACAATGCGGCGGAAACGATAATCGCCGAGCGTATGGTACAATTGTTTTACGGCCCAGAAAGATTGTTTCGGATTAAAATTTCGCGTGAGGCCGGAGGCGGCATGAAAGGACGCTTCATCTTCATCATTATAAAAATAAAGGTAGGCGCGTTGTACATCGCGGGCAGCAAATACCAGGAAGGAACGCACCAGGTATTGCGCCTGCTGTAAATCGCTGGCGCCCTGCCAGTCGAGCTTCAGTGCCCAGTCTTTCCGTTTTTTCATGGCGGCGGCAGTACAGGCGTCATATCCAAATTCGGTTATCCACACTTCTTTGCCGGGTGCATGCTGATTACGCCACGTAATCGCTTCGTCTATTACTTTCAGGTATTGCAGAGACTTATCTTCCGGAAAACTTCGCTGCCAGGAATTATTGTTGGTGAACGTTTTTTCCATGGTAGCATAGGTATGTAAATTGATGATGTCATACAGGGGCAGTATGTCTTTGTCTCCATAAAAATTATTTAAACCCTGTGAATAATTATCTCCTTTACCGGCTACTACTGCGGGTGTTGCAATTTTAAGTGTAGGGTCGCCGTCACGGATACCTGTAGCCATTTTTGTAAACAGTGTTTTGAATAGCTGAGGGTCAAACCGGTTACCGGGTTCGTTATCTATTTCGAAAGAAGTACTTAATTTC
>NZ_DATCVJ010000496.1:0-6423 GCF_036566945.1 Chitinophaga sp.
GTTACCATTAGATAAAACTGCTTGTTGTCCCGGTTTTATCAACACCTCTTTTTCTCCTTTGCGCATACTTACCGCACCACTCACCAGCGTTGTTTTTACGGCATTTTCATCTGCGTAGGCCATAATATTAAAATGTGTTCCCAATACCTTTACTTCGCCACCTTCTCTATCCGGGAGCAATATTTTCACGTAAAAAGGTTTTCCACCACCCTCTTTTGCCGGCAGGTGTGCTACTTCAAAATAGGCTTCGCCGGTAAGCATTACTACCCGACTGCTATCCTGAAATGAAACGGGAAATTTTAAGGAAGAAGCGGAATTAAGAAAAACGCGGGTACCATCGGATAATACCACCTCGTATTTTCCGCCCCTGGGTGTGGTAACGGTATTGTAAGCAGCAGCCAGCTGATGATTGGCAACGGTGTCGTAAGCAATCAGTCCGTTCTGCAGCTGAACAACGGCGTTGTTTTCCTGTTGTTTAAGGAGACTATGCGAAGTACTGTCCAACTCAATACTGGAATTATCTGCGAGTGTAAGCACTGCTTTATTACTTCCAGGAATCACAAGCTTCCCGGCAGCGATTTCACTTCCCTTTTGAACCGATTTGTAAGCATTGGATTTGACGAGATACCATGAGGCAAATGAAAGAAATAGGAGCGCTGCTGCCGCTGCCCAATAACGGGAATAAGACCTGCGTTTAAATGATGGGAGACGCTGTTCTTCTGGCAATTCCAACCCAGCTTTACTAAAGATCCTTTGGGCCAGGGCCTCGGTATCAAACTGTTCAAGTTCGAGCAAATCACTGGCAAATTGCCCGGCATCCTTCACTTTCCGGTACATTTTTTCATGCTCCGGGTCCCCCGCTAACCAATCCTGCAGATAGTGTATTTCCGCCGGGGAAATCGTACCGTCGTTCTGTTTTTTGATAAGCCTGACAATATATAATGCCTCTTCTATTTTTTTATCCACTTAAGTCCATTTTCACCAGTATAACACCTGAAACAGGTGATTGTACCATGTAAAAATTGACAGATCGAAAAATGGCTAATCATGACCGTTTATACTTCAATATAGTCGTTTATAATTGGGCTGAGTTTTCAACATACCACGTATTATAGTGAGGGCTTTGGTTTTCTGATTGCGCACTGTTTGATAGGAAAGTCCCAGCTGGGCGGCTATTTCATAATTACTGAGCTGGTTGATATACCCCAGGATAAAGACCTCTCTCATCTTAGGAGGAAGACCATCAATGGCTTTACGTACATCTGCCATTAACTCGGCATAAATAATTTCGTCAATGCCGATATCTTCCGCACTCATACTGGTAAATATCTCAAATTTCTTCCTTTCCCGTTCCTTATCTCTTTTAAAATTCAGACAGGCATTCCGGACAGCCACATACAAAAACTTCTTCACTTCGTCCAGATCATCAAATACAGTATGCTTTTGCCACAATCTCACAAATACATCTTCCACAATATCCTCTGCCGCAGCACTGTCAAAGATTAGCCCCTCTGCATATTTGTAAAGTACCGGGGCATGTACGCGGATCAAATAATAATAACTCTCCTTATTCCCTTCTTTCAACAAGGAAAAACAATATTCATCGTTCTTAAGCTCCGCTTTCATTTCATTTGATCTGTTGGAATAAAGTCAGACTAAAAATAATTTTCCTGGTATGCCTTCTCTGCCCCTGCAACAAAATAAGGAACACCGTCTTGACAAAGCAAGCCCGGTGCATCAATAAATGCAGCATTCGAGACCAGTGGTTGATAATGTTAAAAGTTAGTTCCCATAGGAACACCAGGCCATTCTTTACATAACACCTCCTACCTGAGATTGTACCATATAAAAAAGCTGATCCGGTAAAAAAATTAGCCTTCCCGTGATGAAGTCCTTTAGAAAAGTCAATTCGTTACCGGCCGCAACGATTGACAATAACAATTGTTCACTATGATCGTAGTTGATTGCATTACGCTTCTTTAAAACTGACTTGCAGATATTTCATGCTCACTAATGTACTGCAATTGCCGGTAAAAAAAACTCCATTAACCCGACAAATATTAATGCTATTTTTACCCTATTCTTATCTACTGCCAATCTTCCGTAAAAAAGTAATTTGCAACAGCATCATTAAAAATTGAGACAAATGAAAATAGCTATTCCGGATGATTACCAAAACGTTATCAGGAGCCTGGACTGTTTTAAACTACTGGCATCGCAGGATGTTTTAATACTCAATACAACAGAAAAAGATCCCGAATTGCTGGCAGAAAAACTGCAGAACGCTGAAATCCTTGTATTAACAAGAGAAAGAACGAAAATAAACGAATCCCTGTTATCAAAACTACCCCACCTGAAATTAATCAGTCAAACAGGTAAGATCGCCGCACACCTGGATCTGGCTGCATGCACAAAGCATAAGGTAGCGGTAGCAGAAGGCATTGGTTCTCCCGTGGCACCCGCTGAACTCACCTGGATACTTATTATGAATACGCTCCGCCAGATTCCTGCCGCCATAGAAGGCATGAAAAACGGACAATGGCAGATCAACATCGGCTCCACTGTTCATGGAAAAACAATTGGCATTTGGGGATATGGCAAAATTGGTAAAATGATAGCCGGCTATGCAAAAGCATTTGGCGCCAGCGTGCTTGTATGGGGCAGCGATGCATCCAGAGAAAATGCAGTGAAAGACGGTTTCGAGAAAGCCACTACAAAAGATGACTTCTTCCAAAATGCCGATGTTATTTCATTGCACCTTCGGTTAAACGACAGTACCACCGCCATTGTAAAAGAGGCAGATTTAAATAAGATGAAAGCTAGTGCTGTATTGATTAATACCTCCAGAGCTGAACTAATTGAAAAAGGCGCCCTGATAAAATGCCTCAAAAACGGGAGGCCCGGATTTGCCGGTATTGACGTATATGAAGAAGAACCCGTTTACGATACCACATTTGACTGGCTCCACATGCCCAATGTAGTATGTACGCCACACCTGGGATATGTAGAAAAAGAGAGTTACGAATTGTATTTCGGTAAAGCTTTCGAAAATGTGATGAGCTATATCAATGGGCAGCCGGTTAACATTGCCAACCCACAGGTGCTACCATCAGAACAAGTGTAGATTTTATAATCTTCTCTAAACTGTTATTCTTGTGGGCTAATCATACACTATTTAACAAGTCTGATCACCGCCAGATCATCGGTATGATTCAGTCCATATTTATGTTCAATCGTTTTTAATTTCATATTCAACATCTCTTCATTTCCCAAGCCTGTTTGATCATGCAATAAAAAAGCAACAGGATCAAGGGTTTCGGAATTTTCAGGAGCGGCTACTCTCGTAAAAGACTCCATGCCATCGGTTGCAATGCTGATATCACGCAGTGTATCTATAAAGAGGCGCTGTTGTTGTGCATCGTACCAGGTATCAAAGTCTTTCGACAAATGAAAGCCAAGGTAATCCGGCTTATTATCCTGATCAAATGTAGTCACCATTCCATTAATACTGACTACGCCATCCCCAATCGCCAGCAGGATACCTTTATCTGCTTTTATATCAGCCAACAGTATAATTAATGTTGTTAACAATTCTTCCCGATCCAGCTGCAATTGATTTTTAATAATTTTTATTTCGTGAAATAGCTCCTGCAGTATTGCTTTGAGATAATTATCCAGTGATAATTCATGGGCTGCTTTCGTGTAGAATTCCTTGTAGTTAAGGGATTTGCAAATTTTTCTCAGCAGTTTACCAATAATAGTAGCTATCATATAGCTGTCTTTTCCCATGGTGCAGCCGTCCATTACGGCACAGATGATTTTGTTGTTTCCAATGGTATCAGTAAAAAGATAATCTTCACAATGGTTGATGTGGTAAGCGCCAATCCGCAATGTTGTGTATATGTTCATAGGTAACTAAAAACAAGATAGTACCTTTCTATCCTATATCAAAAATAAAGATGGTTGCCGCGGGGATGCAGCAACCATCTTCACTATACCTTAAACCGTCTTAAAACGCCGGATCAGGCGGCGTATTAGGATTATCATTCCGCTCTACAAACGGATAAGGGAAATAATTTCTTTTCCGCTCAGATTGAGGTCTTCCAAACCGGCGGCTATCTTCCAGCTCCTGTGCACCCATAAACAACTCTATGCGGCGGTGCTGATAAATTAAATTCAACAGCTCTGGTTCTGTACTGGCGGAAACAGGCGGCAACTGCGCCCCTACGCCGAATACGTCGTTGGCAATTCTTTTAGTCACCACTTTGTTCAATTCCGTTAAACCATTGGGTACATCATGTTGACGGGCGAAACATTCTGCTTTGATCAACATGATTTCTCCGGGAAGATAAATGGGAACCGAGGTAATATTTCCTCTGAAAAAACCATTGATGTTGAAGCGGGGCTTCGCTGTCAACTGTTTCAAAATATAAAATGGTACCCGCTGATCTGCGAGATCCGGCTGTAAGCCTGCCGGCAGCCCCATGGAAGAATCGATCACGTTATAGATATTGTTGGTAGCCGTTACCAGTGTAAAGATCGGGTTGGTGATCTGCGGATTAAATGCAAGGGTGGAGCGTACCGAAAGATTTACCTTATTGGCGGCCGCCATGGCAGTGGTATAGTCGCCTGCATATAAAGCATACCTGGCCTTCAGTGCATACAGGGTATTGATAATATCCACACTGTCTGGTACATTCACACCAAAACTACTACTTATAGGCGTAGCCGTTACGGTATTGATGGCATTATCCAGCGTAGCTACGGCAAGCGTATAGCCTTGTTTGCCGGTGATGAACTTCACATCTGTGGTAGCGGTATCCGGTTTACCGCTACCATCCGGTACCTGCTCCCAGAAATTAGCTTGTATACCAATAGCCAGTGCTTTAAAGATAGATGTATAGCCAATAATACCGCTGGCAAAAGCCTTATCCGTAACGACGGTGTTGGTGCGACGCAAAATACTGTCTGATTCGTAGCGGATTTTATTGGTTACATTCCACATGCCGGTAACTACTGCATTCGTATTTAATATGCTGCTACCTCCGGCGCCTATTTGTGCTTCGTCCGTATTACCCGGATTGGTCACAAAAGTTTCTCCAGTGAGCAAACTTCCGGAAGCAACGGTGGTGTACAACAGTCCTACCCGGTCTTTTGCATACCATGCCTGCAACCCCACTGCTGCGGCGGCTAGTGTGGTAGGAGAACTGTACGCCTCTTCCGACGATGGACCGGAAGGATCCTGGTAATCTTTTTTACAGGCGAATAGCGTGGAAAAAAGTACTGCGCTTAATAAGCTATATTGAATATATCGTTTCATGATGGATCGTGTTTAATGGATTTAAAATTTTGCACGTACAGACAGGTTATAACTTCTCGGAATAGGCACAGAACCAAAATCAATTCCACGGAGTACGGTGCTTTGTCCTGCTGCGTTCAATTCCGGATCATATCCTTTGTAGTTATCCCAGGAAATGAGGTTTCGGCCTCCCAGGCTGACAGACAAATCACTTAATCCCTTTAGCTTACCAAAGTCGTAAGTGAACGACACTTCCCGCAGTTTCACAAATGAGCCATCATCAATTCTCCATTCCTGTATGTTGTAATTGCCGGCAATATACCCACGTGGCAATAAGCCCCGATCTTCCTGTTCTGCTATTTTACCGTTGTCTACACCTTGTCTTGTTCTCCAGTCTGCATTAAATACATCTACACCCTGGACTGCATCCAGCTGTATGTGCAAGCCCAGTTTCCTGTATTGAAAATCAGTGGTAAGGGTACCAGTGTACTTCGGATTAGGGTCGCCAATTTTATTATTTAGTGCAGGCGAAGAAGTAGGCGGCAAGCCGGTAGCCGGGTCACGTGCAGTCGTATACGTTAGTGGGCCTGTTTGCGTTCCTCTCTCTGTTACCGGAATACCTGCTGGTGTTTTCAGAATATTTCCGCTGTTGTCACGTGCAAAGAAGGTTCCATAAAAGAATCCTATCGGCTCTCCGTTGGCGATGCCTATTGGTGCGCCACCTACCGTATTATAGAGGATCAGCGACTGACCAATATCTATCGCTTTATTTTTATTACGGTTGTAGATAGCTGTCAGATTCCAGGTAAAATCTTTTGTTTTTACCGGCGTCACATTCAACACTACTTCCACACCTTTGTTCTGTAATGTACCAATGTTATCCAGGTAGAAGGAATACCCATTGGTGGGTGCAATAGCACGACTGATTAACAGGTTTTCTACACGCTTGCTGTAGTAGTTAACGGATAAGGATATACGATTATCCCAGAAGGCCATATCCGTTCCAAATTCCAATTCCTTTTGTTTTTCCGGTTTCACATTCGGGTTGGTATAAGTACCTGGCGATTGAAAAGAAGAAGCGCCAATGAAAGCCGTGGCGTTATAGGTATTATAGCGCCCATAGG
>NZ_DATCVJ010000497.1:0-3126 GCF_036566945.1 Chitinophaga sp.
GTTAAAGGAATCTGTTAAATTTTTTATAACGCTATGCTGCAGTTGGGCGCTATATGTACTATATGACAAAAATAGTTCCAAAATAATTTTCCCCTGCAACAGCTTGTCACACAGGGTTTAATGAAACGAATGTGGGAATAATAAAACATTCCTGTAATATTGTAGCAGTTGACTTAATTTATCAAATGACCTCATTTTTTAGCATCGATCATTCCTTTTTTACTGCGTTGGGATATTCGGTTAGTTACATAGAGTTTATCGGCACCCTAACGGGATTGTTATGTGTATGGCTGGCTGCCCGGGATCATATTTTTACCTGGCCTGTAGGACTGGTAAATGTAAGCTGCTTCTTTATTCTCTTCTGGCAGCTACAGTTGTATGCCGACATGTTTCTGCAGATATATTTCTTTGCCACGGGCGTTTATGGCTGGATTTTCTGGTATAGAAAACAGCCCGAAAATGAACCCATATATGCGTTGGGAACCCGGCAACGATGGCTGCTGGGAGGCGCTGCTATCCTGCTTTCCGGGGTGACGGGCTTCATCATCAGTCGCTTGCATACCTGGTGGCCCGGTATATTTGAACATCCTGCTGCTTACCCCTATACAGATTCTCTGGTGGCTGTTTTAAGTGTGATTGCCAATATCCTGCTGGCTAAAAGAATCTGGGAAAACTGGCTGCTATGGGTGCTGGTAGATGTGGTAGCCACCATTATTTATTTTCAGAAAGGCGTGAAATTCCTGGGAATAGAATATTTCATTCTGTTGATCATCGCTACGCTGGGACTTATTAAGTGGGTGAAAGCCCGGCAACAGCAATCTCTTCAAGCTAAATCATAACCATCAAAACTACCATTCCTATGCTGACTGCAAAGCAAAAGCTCCGGCGTATAGCCGTTGTATTTATGTCCATTTTTGTTGTAATGTTTCTTTTCAGGATGCTTTACGGCTACACCTACAAGGGATTTCAGTATGAGGACTCCGGGAATAATAGTTTCCTCTCCGGGATTGAAAAACAGCGGAAGAATTATGCATCTGAAAAAGGGAAGTCATATAATTCCTCAAATGCAGGACCAGCCAATGTTTCCAGTAATCAGAAATATGAAAAAGTAGCGAACGTGAGGTCTAAGTCATCGCATTTTACAGAAGATGAAAAATTACTCCATGGGACTGTTAAAAAATTTGACGCCACAGTGCAATACCAGCAGGAGTCCGGCAATAAGGGCAATCGTGAAATTCAATTGCTGATTGGTGTTTTGCCGGAGAAGTTTGATTCTTTTTATCATGCAGCACAGGAAATAGGTGTAATTAAATCTACAGAAATTACGAAAACAGATAAGACCAATGAATACCGCAAACTCAATGCGAAGAAGGTTTCATTGGAGCAATCACTGGCTTCCCTGAATGAGCTAAAGAAAAAAGACGGACGGATTGAAGATTTCATTAGCCTGCATAACCGGATCTATGAAGTGGAAACAGAGTTACAGGGATTGGGCGTAGAGTTGGGTAATTTTGATTCGGAGAATGAATTCTGTACCGTACAGTTTTCCATGTATGAAGGAGCTGCTGAAAAAACAATTGGTTGGGTGACTCGCGTGAAAGTAGCGCTGGAGTGGACCATCAAGTACTATGCGGTGTTGGTGGCCAGTATTTTCATCGCTGCTGCCGCTGCCTGGATATTGGGAAAACTAGCCCTGGTGGTTAACGCATTGATAGCCGCCGGTAAAAAAGGATAAAAAGGATGCCGGAGTTAGTGCTCCGGCATCCCGTACTTACACAGTGTATTCACCCACTTTAGTGCCATCGTCTTTCAGCATGGTTAGTACCAGTTTTTGCTGATCGGCTTTTATTTTTATCAGGGTTCTGAAACCATCTTTGGGGCCACCACCAATGATCAGCGGATATTCATGTTGACCTTTGGCCGGTGCATATACGCCGTACTGGTGGGTATGTCCGCAAATAAGGATATCGATTTTATGTTTATTGAATAGTTCGCCAAACATTTCGCGGCAATGTTTTACGCCATGCCATTCGCCGGAATGGTAGTGGGGAATATGCATCATCACTACTTTATGTTTTGCTTTCTTAAAGGCGGGACTTTGCAATTGTTGTTCCAGCCAATGGGCCTGCTGTACCCTGTAAGCGTCAAAGTCAACGATGCCCGCATATACCGGGTGTTCATCTTCTTTGTCTTCTCCCGTATCTAAAACAATAGCGGAAACCGGTCCTATGGTAAAGGTGAAATAATTGCCATGGCCGGGATTATCGAAGTATTGGTGCCATTCCCTGGCGTATTTGCCGCGGGTTTCATGGTTGCCGCGCACATACATAAAAGGTGTTTGGGTAGAGAAGGTATCGCCGCAGGGGGTCAGCATATGGTCAATGATCTGTTGTTCATCGGCCTGGTAGTCAAATACATCTCCGTTAAAAAAAACAAAATCATAAGGATCATTGCCGTTCAGGCCCATCAGGTGCGGGATAGAGGCTGGCCGGTCGTGAATATCGTTGATGATTACCCAGGATACTTCCTTTGCCTGCGGATCAGGGGCGGTAAAGGTGTAGGTATCGCTGCTGATGGTATCGCCATAAGTTAGTTTATAGGGTTCAAACGACAGGATGTCTTTTGAATAAACCTTATAGCTGTATTTTTTCCCGGGCTGGAGTTGATCCAGTTCAATGCGGTGGAGGCGGTTATTAGCGTCTACCAGTCCGTTGGTCACACTATGTGCTTTCTGGTTCAGCTGGTCGTGGGTGCCGTATTCTACCCAGCTGTAGCAGGGGCGTGCTGTGAGCCACATCACGGAAAGGCTGTGTGGGCCGGGATATTGGAGGTAGGGTTTGCAAAGGAAGGCATGTTCTGGTGCGGCTGCTTTTGGACGAATGCCGGCCTGGGCAATGGCAGGTACAAATCCGGTAATGCCTAATAATCCTGCTTTGGAAATGTTGCCGAGGAATGACCTACGGGATTGTTCACTGATTGTCTTTTTCATATTTATATATTATATATATCAGGATAGTGCTTAAAAATAGCAAAGGAATTAAGAAAAGGAAGCTATTTTTATATGGATGGCAGTCGCCTTTTTAAGGGTTATTTATAAATAATAATTATTTATAATTTGACAGACTC
>NZ_DATCVJ010000498.1:0-2013 GCF_036566945.1 Chitinophaga sp.
CTTTAACCCTAATTATTTAAAAAGCACTATCTTTGTTATTGAAAAGCATTTAAGATTTAGATGCAAAGTTAATTAACTTATTGATTTACAATATATTATTTGATGTTAAATAATTCATGTTAAAATAACTAGCTTTGCGACCTTAACTTATTAATCGCATTGCAATTTTTCGTTCTGGTGAGCTTGGCCGCGCCCAGAACAGAAACAGCAATGCTCATGTTGCTACTGGTTCGCCAGTATAGGCGCATGGGCTTGCTTGTTTAGTATCCGTGCGCGGCCAAGCTCAACGGAGAAAAGCAAGTGAGTACCGCGCCTTTTTTATTTATAAAACGGCCCTCCACTTATTCTCCAAACTTCTCAACCCTTCAGAGGATCATCACTTTCATAAATATATGGAAGTGGTTATCTATGCGTCTATCAGATAATCAAGAATAAATCACCATCTAAAAATATCCGTTATGACAAACAAAAAAGATACCTCACAAAAGAACAAGAACAGAGAAACAAACCAGCATCTACTTACCAATCCGGGCAATATGCTTTTTGACCTACACACGATGTTAACAGACTTGCCGGTTCGTTTCAGGGAACAAATTACGAAGGAGTGCGGCTTGTCAACTCCCACATACTACAGATACATGCGTCCGTCAGTCAGAATAGTCAACGGTGAAAAAAAACATGTTATTCAAAGCTTTTCGAATGCCGAAAAAAATATGATCCGGAAGGTTTACGACGAACTATTTAAGTATTTCTCGGACTACCACTCGGCCTTTATGAAGTCAGAATAACAGTCTTGCATTAGGATTAAATTACTGTTCTTATGAAGGGGAAATTGTCTATTAAAAAGCATATCAGTTCAGAATTTTTAGACGTCGTAAACGATTTACATTCTGAATATAGCGTAGCCGATGTTATTGATAACATCTGGCTTTTATATGCCAATCTCATTAAAGATAAGACGGTTGATCGAGAGGTTTTGCAAGACATGCTATCGTTTTGTGTGCTTCAACAACGGCTGATAACAGCAATTTATCTCTATCCTTTACCTGATCCAGAGACATGAAAAAATCCAGGAGTCGGGCAGCTTCCCTTGATTAAAAACCGCAGTAAGTCCACTGCTTAATCTGTTTTTAATTTTGTTGGAACACTTATGTAACAACGGGCAGAAGTCCTTCTGCCTGTTCTTTTTCTTTAAGTTTTTAGTATAAGCATTGGGAAAATCAGATAAGGGGGAATTCTTTCTCCCTTAATTAATTTTTAGAAACAATACCCCCTGTATAAGTCAGCTTGCATCCTTTCTCAATTTAATAAGCCATTTATTAATTTGATTAACAGTTTCAGCCGAATCCTTATCGGGATAATACTTTTTCATAAATTCAATAAACCCGACAGTAGTTTTTTCATCCTCCCATTCCATCACGGTAAGACTCAGCATTGGCCATTTTTTGGTTTGCTCCATGAACCGGTACAGTGGGAAATATGGCGGGGCATAGTAAAAGGAATTATCAACCAGTTCGTCATATAAAGGACGATTGAACGCCCTTTTCATGTCGCGTACTACTTCAGACGCAATGCGAAATCTGCTGCCTTGTTGAACAGTCGTGGCTAATGCTGGCATTCCCTTGTCCTGAAAGAAAGTAAACATATAATCTATAAATCCCTCTTCGGTTACATCGCATAGGTCTTTGCTGTAAAAGGCGTACTCCTGCTTAAACAGGTCCAGTGAGAAATCCGGCAGGTTTTTATCAATGATGAAATCAATTAACTCGTTCTCTTTTTCAATAATAGCCTCAATAGATGGGCCACCGCTTATTCCCGCAACAGATAAAAAATACCTGGGCTTTGAAAACAATTCAAAGTAATAGCTTTTAAAAAAGATCGTTTTTCTGTCAAAGGTTACCTGTACATATAGTGGATAGGTTGACTTCCCGTGAAAGTATACCTCTTTAAGCCGCTCATTAAAATATGTTTTATAGCTAACCTTGTAGGTTTTAGTCATTTTTAGTCGTTTTG
>NZ_DATCVJ010000499.1:0-14967 GCF_036566945.1 Chitinophaga sp.
CACCGGTATGTACACCGCAAACTGCAGACCTCACTGCACCAGCCGTAACTGCCGGCAGCAGCGGATTCAGTTCATTGGGATACTTCACGGATGCAGCGGGTGCCAACCCGGTTCCTGATCCTTCGAAAGTAGGTGTGTCGGGTATATATTATATTGTGGCTACTAACGCTAACGGATGTACGGTAACAGCCCCGGTGACGGTGAAAATATATCCGTCAGCCACTTTGATGGGTGACCTTAGTGGTAACGCGGTTTGTAGTGGAACGCCCTTCAGCTTTAACCCGGAAACAGATATGCCGGTGACGGCAATTACCTGGACCCGCGCTACGGTGGCAGGTATCAGTAACCCCGCCGCCAATGGCAGCGGTCCGGTAAATGAAACGCTCATCAATACAACCAGTAACCCGCTAAGTGTAGCATATGTCTACCATCTGCAAACAGATCAGGGATGTGGCAGTGATTTCATTGTCAACCTGGTAGTATCGCCATTACCTGTACTGACCTCATCGCTTACCCCACAACCTATTTGTAACCGGCAGAAATTCAGCTATAACCCGGTAAGCAATGCAACCGGCGCCACGTTTAGCTGGACAAGGGAAGCCGTAGCTGGTATCAGCAATGCAGCTGCCAGTGGAACAGGCAACCCGAATGAACAGTTGATCAATACCACCCGTGCCATACAAACGGTAACGTATATATTTACTATAGCAGCAAATGGCTGCACCAATTCACAGGCAGTTACTGTGAAGGTGAACCCGGATGTGAATGTACTGGGACTTTCCTTTCCGGAACTGTGTAACGGTGAAACGGCTCCCATTACACACCTCACAACAGATGCAGATGCCAATGCGGGAACAGTAGATATCCGTTGGTACAGCGGTGCCACCAGCGGAGTTCCTGCTAATGGTTACGGGGATATCCCTTCTTTCACCGGTATTAATAACAATGATAATATCTGGAATGTAAGCGTTACTTCCTGGGCAGTGGTAAACGGATGTAATAGCTCTCTTACCGTTACAAAACCAGTTGTGATTTACCCCACACCGAAGGTTACCGTTCCTGCAAATGCTGAAATCTGTTCCGGTGAACCTTTTCAGGCGCCTGCATTTCAGAAGAATAACGTGGCGGTAACTATCAGGTGGAGCAATGATCATCCTGAAGTAGGGCTCCCTGCGAGCGGCATTAATAACCTGCCCGCCTTCAATGCCATGAATAATATGCGGGATGCGGTGACAGCTACCATTACCGCATTGCCTACTATGGATACAGGACGTTGCATAGGGGATGCTAAAACTTTTAATATTAAAGTACAACCCTTCCCGGATGTGATACCGCCAAATGATATCACTGCCTGCGCAGGTGGCAATGTATCCGTGCCGCCCTTACAGCCTACGGCTAATGGCGCTTATGTTAAGTGGCATAATGATCATCCGGAAATTGGCCTGCCGGCAGATGGGGTTGGCGACATCCCACCATTTGCTGCGGCAAATAATACGGGTGCACCTATAAAGGCAACTATTGAAGTATCCTCCGGTCTTACCGGCGTATCCGGCTGTGTAGGACCGGTACATCAGTTTACGATCACTATTAATCCCGCTGCACAGCTCAATGATTTACAATCACTCGAGGCATGTGTGGGCAGCCTGGTAACGCCGGCGCCGTTTAGTTCCTCCAATGTAACCTGGACAAACAATGATGACAGAATCGGACTGCCTGCCGCCGGCACTGGTAATCTTCCTGCATTCACCGCTGTTAACATTACCAGCAGACCGATGGTGTCCACTATCACCGTGTCTGGCAATGATGCCTGTGGTAATTCAGTTGTGAAAACAATGACCATCACCGTGAATCCTGTACCGGAAACGGTGAGTATTAATTTGCCGCTGGGTGCATGTGGTGGTCAATTGATAGACGTGAGTCCAATGGAATCTGACGTTCAGGGTAGCACCTTCGCATGGCAAACAGATCGGGCCTTTTCTACTTTACCTCCGGCCGGTACTGGCGATATTCCGCCTTTTACCGTCTATAACCAGCCGGTATCGGATATAGGCCGTATTATGATCACTCCTTCTTTTAGAGGATGTACTGGCCCCACCACTACTTTTAACCTGCCTATTGGCCCACGGCCGGATGTGATTATGCCTGAAAATGAAATGTTGTGTAATGGTGAAACGACAAGGTTCATTGAGTTCAAAAGTACCACTCCTGAAGAGGTGATATTTGATTGGGTCAATAATAACCCCGGCATCGGCTTACCGGCAAGTGGTACAGGAAAGATTCCTCCTTTTACGGCTATCAATACCGGCACAGAAACAGTAGTGGCCATTATAACAGTGACAGCCAGGCTCGGCGACTGTATAGGTAGTACTGCCGATATGGTGTTGATTGTCAACCCTACACCGGTGGTACAGGTAAATACGCCTACACAGAACATTTGTGCCGGCAAATCCACTACAGCAATAGATTTTAGTAGTAGTGTAGCAGGTGCCGCTTTAACCTGGACCAACGATCATCCGGAAATAGGTCTGGCGGCCAGCGGCAGGGGAGATATCAGCGCCTTTACCCCCGTGAATAACACCAATGCGCCTATTACAGCAGTTATAACGGCAACGGCTGAACTAAATGGCTGTATCAGCGCACCGGTAACCGCATCCATTACAGTGAATCCGAAAGTGCAGGTGAACCCACAGCCGGAACAGACGGTGATCAGTGAAGGAATGATGCTACCCATTAACTTTACTGGTGCCCCTGCAAATGCTACCTATACCTGGACAAATAACCGTCCTGATATCGGGCTACCACCTTCCGGTACCGGCAACATTCCGGCAATGCGATTATTTAATCACACCGGATCACCTGTCAAAGCCGTTATCACCGTTACTCCGCATGCCAATGGTTGTGATGGAGACCCGGTAGAAATGATCGTGATCGTATGGCCACTTCCATTGGTATACGTACCCGAAAACCAGGAATTATGCGCGCAGGAAATAACGAAGGAAGTAATTTTGGATGGCACTTACGGCGTAAACGGAGCATATACATGGACCAATGATCATCCTGAAATAGGGCTTGCTGCTAATGGAGCAGGAAATATCCCCGCATTCACGGCCGTCAATACCACTAATACACCCATTGTAGCCAGCATCACGGTGACTCCGATTTTCCAGGGTGTAGCGGGACCACCGGTTATTTTTACCATTACCGTGAATCCAATACCTGTAGTTTCGGGAGATGGATCTAAGGATATATGTGCCGGTGATTGGGTCGATAACCCGCTTACTTCGAATGTGCCGGGAGCGGTGATCAGGTGGACGAACGATCATCCTGAAATCGGATTGCCGGCAACAGGGGAGGGCTTTATCCGCTTCAATGCCCAAAACAATACCAATGCTGCCATCGTAGCAAATATTACCTTCAGGGCAGATTATAACGGATGCGTAGGGCAAACACAAGCGATTCAGTATACGGTACATCCGTTACCGGTTATAACGGTACCGGCCAGTGCAAGTTACTGTACCGGCAATACGGTACCAGCAGGAGTACCTGGCAGCACTGTTACCGGTACTGTGTATAGCTGGACAAACAATCATCCTGAAATTGGGCTGGCCGCAGGAGGAACAGGCAATATTCCTTCCTTTACGGCGGTGAACAATACGGCTACACCTATTACGGCTACCATTACGGTAATGCCGGATGCTGGCGGTTGTCCGGGTGCTGCCCAATCCTATACGATGGTGATAAACCCATCGCCAACTGTAGCTAAGCCGGCGAGTCAAACCGTGTGTAACGGCGCTGCTACAACACCAGTAGCCTTTGCTGCAGGCGTCAGCAGCTCTCTGCCGCAGGCTGCAAATAATTACAGCTGGACGAATAACACACCTGCTATTGGTCTCGCTGCCAGCGGTACCGGTAGTATACCATCGTTCACTGCTGTTAATACCGGCACAACACCAGTGGTAGCTACCATCACAGTAACGCCGCAAAACAGTAGCTGCAGCGGCACTCCGCAAACATTCACTATTACAGTAGATCCAACACCGGATGTAACCGTACCGGCTAATCAGTCGTTCTGTAACGGAGACGCCAGTACGACATTGAATTTCACCAGCCAGGTAAGTGGTACGCTGTTCAACTGGACCAACGACCATCCGGAAATTGGTCTTGCCGCCAGCGGTACCGGTACTATACCGGCATTTACACCGGTAAACAATACCAACGGAGTAATTACAGCAACGATAACCGTAACGCCCGTAAGAAACGGTTGCACAGGTACACCGAAAATATTTACCGTCCTTGTTTCTCCAGATGCGACGCTTATCATTCCTCCGTCACAGGAACTGTGCAGCGGCACATCCACCACGGCCATTGCCTTTGGAAGCAGTACTTCCGGCGCTGTAATCAGCTGGACAAACGATCATCCGGAAATAGGTTTGGCCGCCAGTGGCATCGGGAATATTCCTGCTTTCGCCGCTTCCAATAGTGGCAGCAGCCCGATTACAGCCACACTTCACATTACAGCCGGCATGAATGGTTGTGCAGGTGCAGCGGGAGAAATGACCATTACCGTGAACCCTATACCAATTGCCGGTATTACAGGAACTCCGCAAGCGATTTGTGCAGGCACACCAACAGGTAATATTACTTTCACCGGCAATGCCGGCACGTTGTTTAACTGGACAAACAGTAACACTTCCATTGGGCTGGCCGCCAGCGGCACCGGAAATATCGACGGGTTCCCTGCGGTGAATACAGGTGCGGCACCAGCGGTAGGAGTAATAACGGTAACGCCTATGTTAAATGGATGCGCTGGCGCTCCGGTTACGGGTAATATTACGGTGAATCCTGCTGTTAGCATGACTACACCGGGCAATCAAAATATAGTGAATGGAACTGCTACTACCGGCGTTGCCTTTAGTGGTACAGCAGCAGGTATGACTTTCGACTGGACGAACGACCGTCCGGATATTGGATTGGCTGCCAGTGGCAGCGGCAATATTGCTGCCTTTACAGGTATCAATAATACCGGTCACGCCATCGTGGCTACGGTTACGGTTACGCCACACGCCAATGGTTGTGAAGGGCAACCGGTAACTTTTACCATCACGGTAGAACCTACGCCGGGCGTGGTGGCTCCGGATAATCAGGAAGTATGTAACGGCGCGCAAACCCAGGCGGTTAACTTTACAGGATTCCCGCCGGCTACAACTTTCTCGTGGACAAATACCAATCCTGCAATTGGCCTTCCTGCGAGTGGCAATGGCGATATCGCCGCATTCACGGCCGTGAATAATGGTAAAACAACGGTAGTAGCCAGTATTACAGTGGTACCTGTTACCCTCGGTGTGCCGGGTGTACCTGAAACATTTACCATCAGCGTATATCCTTCACCGGTAGTAACGGTGCCTGCAAATATTACGGTATGTAACGGTAACAGTGTGAATGCTGACTTTAGCACAGATGTGCCTGGAACGGTATTTAACTGGACGAATAATCATCCTGAAATAGGTCTGGCTGCCAGCGGTAATGGTGATATTGCTGCTTTTGTTCCGGTGAATGTTACGAATGCAGCTATTACTGCCACGATTGTTGTCACCCCGGTATTACACGGTTGTCCCGGTACGCCGAAAACATGGATCATTACTGTCAACCCTGAACCGGTAGTAACGCAACCGGCCAATATACCTGTTTGCGATAATGGTACAGTGAATGCCATCACCTTTAACGGTGGTGTAACCGGCACTACTTTCAGCTGGACCAACGACCATGCCGGTATCGGATTAGCCGCCGGCGGCAGCGGTGACATTCCGGCTTTTACGGCGCAGAATAACACTACTTCCACAGTAAACGCACATATCACTGTAACGCCATCCGCGAATGGTTGCACAGGAGCGCCGGTTACTTTTACAATTACCGTAGCCCCGTTACCGATAGTAGCTGATCCTGCCGACAGAAGGGTATGCAGTGGAGCAACAGTACCGGCTATTGCTTTCAGCAGCGCCGTGAGCAGTTCGCTCCCTGCAGGTGTACCCGTGTACAGCTGGACCAATGATAACCCCGGCATAGGACTGGCGGCTTCAGGTACCGGTAGCATACCATCGTTCACTGCGGTGAACAATGGTAATACGCCACTGGCAGCTAATATTACGGTGACGCCAGGAGCAGACGGATGTAATGGTATCTCCCAAACTTTTACTATTACAGTAGATCCGACAGCAGGAGTAACGGTGCCTGCTAATCAACAATTCTGCAATGGGGCGAGTGCAAACATCCCTGCCTTCAGCAGCAACGTGGCCGGTACCACCTTTAACTGGACGAACAGTAATCCTGCCATTGGGCTTGCTGCCAGCGGTGTGGAAGATATACCAGGATTTACGGCTGTCAATGGCGGTGTAACACCAATGGTAGCTACTATTACAGTAACACCGGTTAATAACGGTTGTAATGGTAATCCGGAAACATTTACGATTACCGTAGCACCAACCGCCGGCATCACCATACCGGATAATATAGTGGCATGTAATAACAGTACGGTGAATGCTGTCACCTTTGGCAGTGATGTTCCTGCTGCTACCTTCAGTTGGACCAATGACAACACTGCTATTGGTTTGGCAGCCAGTGGTACAGGCAATATCCCGGCCTTCACTGCTGTGAACACCGGTACTTCCACTATACAGGCAAACATACAGGTAACCACCAATGTGGACGGCTGTCCGGGAGTTACTGGTAGTTTCGTGATAACGGTACATCCAACGCCGGACGTAGCCCCTAATGCCGCGCAAACCCTTTGCGCAGGGGCAGCTACAGTGCCTGTTATTTTTACCGGTACCCAGCCAGGTATCGTATTTAATTGGACTAACAGTAATCCTGCTATTGGGCTTGCTGCCAGCGGCACCGGAAATATACCACCTTTCCAGGCCAGCAATAATACTTCAGCACCTATTACAGGCATTATAACGGTAACGCCTATAGGTAATGGTTGTGCCGGTGCGCCTGCCACGATACCGATCACTGTAAATCCGACGGTGACGATGAATCAGCCCGCCAGTCAAACGATAGATAGTGGCGCCGTCACCACAGCTGTTAACTTCTCCGGTTCGCCGGCCGGCGTTACTTTCAGCTGGACCAACGACCATCCGGAAATAGGGTTGTCTGCTACCGGCAGCGGTAACATACCATCCTTCACGGCCCGCAATACTACCGCGCATCCAATCGTTGCCGACATCCGCGTAAAGGCCACCGCGAATAATTGTTCGGATACCATATTAACGTTTACGATTACTGTGCGGCCAGTGCCAACCGTAGTGGTACCGGGTAATCAAGAGCTGTGTACCGGGTCCACTACCGCGCCGGCAGTCTTCAGCGGTGCTGCAAGCGGTACTACTTACAACTGGAGCAATGACCATCCGGAAATAGGACTGGCTGCCACAGGAAGTGGTAACATCAACGCATTTACGGCAGTAAATACAACCAATGCACCAATAGTGGCTACCATCAGCGTAACACCGGTGGCAGATGGTGTGAGCGGTACCGTGGGAACATTTACCATTACCGTATATCCGGTACCGTTAGTAACCGTTCCCGGCAATATCGCAGTTTGCAATAATAGCAGCGTCACCGCCGCTTTCAGCAGTAATGTGCCAGGTACCCGTTTTGAATGGACCAATGATCATCCTGAAATAGGAATACCAGCTGCAGATACCGGTGATATCAATGGCATAGTAGTAGCGAATACGACTAACACCGCGATTACAGCCACCATCACTGTAACACCTGTGTTGGGTGATTGTCGTGGTACGGCGGCAACGTTTACTGTCAGTGTGCAACCAACACCGCAGGTAGCTGCGCCGTCATCGCAGGAAGTATGCAATGGCGCTGCCATTGAAACAATCACTTTTACAAGCACTACACCAACAGCTACCTTTGCCTGGAGTCATGATCATCCTGAGATAGGTGTGGCAGCCAGTGGCACAGGCAATATTCCGGCCTTTACGGCAGTGAATAATACGACGGTTCCAGTGGTGGATACTTTCACGGTAGTGCCATTTATAGGCGGTTGTGAAGGGGCAGCCATACAGTTTACCATCACTGTAAATCCAACACCGGAAGTGAATCAGCCAGTGGATCAACAGGCATGTAATAGCGATACGTTACCTGCTGTAGTATTTACGCTGCTGCGTAGCAGTAATGCACATGTGGCTACCGAAACATTCACCTGGACTAACAGCAATCCTGCTATAGGATTACCTGCTGCGGGTGCAGGAAATATTCCGCGATTTAAAGCAGTTAACAATGGCATTACCACTGATAGTGCCGTGATTACGATTACACCTCATCAGGCAGGTTGCGATGGCATCTCCAAAAAATATATCATCAAAGTGCCACCAACACCGGATGTAAGTAAGCCGGCTAACCAGGTTGTTTGTCATAACAAAAACACAACTGCCATTACTTTTACCGGTCGTATAGGCGGTACCGTATTCCGCTGGAGCAACAAACATCCGGAAATAGGTTTGGCTGGTAGTGGCACCGGTGATATCGCAGCCTTTACCGCACAAAACAATACCGATACCGCGATTGTAGCTAACATTACGGTAATACCGGATGGAGGCGCTTGCAACGGCAGCGTTCAGGTATTTACCATTACCGTGTATCCGCAACCACAGATGCAGTTACCTTCCAGCCAGGTGGTTTGCAATGGTAGTACGACGAAGGGGGTAACCTTCAGCAGCAGTCTCAATGGCACGGTTTACAACTGGACAAACAATCATCCTGAAATAGGACTGCCGGCAAGTGGTACAGGTAATATTACTGCCTTTACTGCTAAGAATGCTGCTGGTCAGCCGATCATAGCTACCATTACCGTCACACCGGTAACGAATGGTTGTGACGGCCCGGTAATGACCTTTACCATTACCGTGAATCCTACAGCTGTGGTAACAGTGCCAGCAAATAAAGTAGTTTGTGCAGGCACTCAGATTTCAGGTCTGAATTTCAGTAGTAGTGCGGATAGTACCATTTTTACCTGGACGAATGACCATCCGGAAATCGGATTGGGCGCCAGTGGGGTGGGTAATATTCCGGATTTTACTGCGGTAGATACATTAGATGTGCCAGTAACGGCAACCGTTACGGTAACACCGGTCAGCAATGGTTGTCCGGGTACTTCCGGCACTTTCACCATTACGGTGAATCCTGTACCACGAGTAACCGTGCCGGAAAATCAGGCGCTCTGTAATAATGGGATGACTATACCCGTACATTTCGAAGGTAATGTAACAGGTACTACTTATAGCTGGACGAATGATCATCCGGAAATAGGTTTGGCTGCCAGCGGTAGCGGCGACATTCCTGCATTCATGGCAAAAAATACGACCGACTCCGTGTTGGAGGCTACTATTACGGTAACACCGGTGGCCAATGGTTGCCCGGGTACACCACAACATTTAACCCTGACCGTTAGTCCTACTCCGGGAGTAGTAGTGCCTGGCAATGCGGTGGTCTGCAATGGAGATACCGTTACGCGGAAAGACTTTGCAGTAAGGGAGCAGGATGCGATCTTCTTCAGCTGGACGAATGATCATCCGGAAATTGGTCTGGCTGCCAGCGGTATAGGTTACATTTCACCGTTTGCCGCCGTTAACACTACCAATGCGCCAATAATCGCTACCATCCTTGTACGGCTTAATTATAACGGCTGTGAAGGCCCTGCCAGCAGGTTTACTATCACAGTGAATCCTACTGCGATGATAACGGTGCCTGCCAGCATATCTGCCTGCAGCAATGAAAAATTGACACCTGCGGCATTCGGCAGTAATGTAAACAACACTACGTTCAGGTGGACAAATACCGCCTCCATTGGTTTACCTGCGAGCGGCACCGGTAACCTGCCTTCATTTACGGCAATAAATAATACGGATTCCATTATCAGGGATACCATTACAGTGGTGGCTATTACACCGGGTCAGTGCGCGTCACAGGAACAAGTGTTCATCATCACTGTAAGGCCGGTACCGGATGTAACTATACCCGTACCTGCCAAACAAACGGTGTGCAATGGCGACAGTCTGCCCCCTGTATTGTTCACCAGCCCGGTAACACAAACGGAATACAGCTGGACGAATGATCATCCGGAAATAGGATTGCCCGCAACCGGTAAAGGCAATATAGCAGGCTTCAAAGCGGTGAATACTACCAACAGCGCGATCACGGCTACCATTACTGTAACGCCGGTAGCCAATGGCTGTAGCGGAGCCGGTAAGGTATTCAGGATCACAGTGAATCCTACACCGGCGGTGGCTAAGGTAGCATCACAGGCGGTGTGCAGCGGTGGTACGGTAAGTAGCATTCATTTTAGCGGACCAGTGAATGGTACGGTGTACCAATGGAGTTCAGCTACACCAACCAATGGTATTATTACTGCCGGCACCGGGGATATCCCTGCCTTCCAGGCGTTTAATAACAGCGATACCGTTCTCGTGGAAAGAATTACAGTTACACCTGTCATAAATGGTTGTAGCGGTGTGCCGCAGGAATTTACAATTTCAGTGTACCCACAGGTTTATGTACAACGGCCACAGGATCAGGAATTATGTGCCGGAAATAAAGCTGCTGCTATTACTTTTAAAAGTAACGTAGCCGGCGCCTTGTTCAGCTGGGTGAATGACAATCCGGCCATCGGCCTGGCATCTGGCGGTGAGGGAGATATTGCTGCCTTCACTGTCACTAACAACACTACAGCGCCAATAAAAGCAACTATAAGGGTTACTCCATCTGCTAATGGCTGTAATGGCGAATCACAAATATTCACCATTGTAGTGAATCCAGTATCAACGATGGCTACACCGGGGGATCAGCGTGTTTGTAGTAATACACTTACACAGCCGGTTGTTTTTAGCACAGGAGCCGACAGCAGCAGCTACTCCTGGACCAACGACAATCCATTCATAGGACTGGCGCCCGCGGGTGCAGGAAATATCCCGGCCTTTGTAGCCATCAATAACAATAATGCCATCACGCAGGCTAAGATTACGGTAACACCAGCCGGCAACGGTTGTGCAGGTAAGTCAGTCAGTTTTAATATTGTTGTATCTCCATCTGCTACCATGAACAAGCCGGCAGATACCGCAGTATGTAACCGGACTTTGGTAACCCTGCCTGCTTTCAGCAGCCAGGTATCCGGTGTTGCCTATCGCTGGACCAACAGCAACCCGGCTATTGGTCTGCCGGCATCAGGAAATGGTAATATTGCTACGTTTACTGCTACTAACAACACCAATACCCCTATAACGGGTGTAATAACGGTGACGCCTGTACTAAATGGGTGCGATGGCACGATACAGATATTTACCATTATCGTAAATGCAGGAGCTGGCCTGACAGATATTATTACGAATGATGTTACGGTCGCTTATAATACAGCTGCTGTGCTTACGGCCTCGAGCAATACCGTGAGCAACCCTGTATTTCGCTGGTACAGTGACGCAGCGCTCACACACCTCGTATTTACAGGCCCCCGGTTCACTACCCCGGTATTAACTGCAGACACTACCTTCTATGTAACGGTAGCAGGTACTGGTGTGTGCGAAAGCAGTCCTGCTGATGCACGTTCTGTACACATTACAGTAAGTGCACCGGCCGAAAATAAAGCGGATGTGGCAGTGAAGAAAGTGTCTGAATCAAGACAGGTAGCCGGAGGAGAAACTTTTGATTATACCATCACTATTATGAACAACGGGCCGGCTATGGCGCATAATGTCATACTCACTGACACACTGCCTGAACAACTGGAGTATGTAAGCACCAGCGTCGCGGGTGCCAGCTATAACAGTGCTACGCGTGTGTTTACCTGGAGTTTACCTCAAATGGAGGCAGGAGCGCAGCAGGATATTCGCATGACAGTGAAGGCGCTTAGTTCAGGTGAAGTACGCAATACGGCAAAGGTGGGCACCACAGATGAGGATACAGATCTGTCTAATAATATCTCTACTGATATCAAAGTACTACTTGGTCTCCGGGTACCCAATATTATCACGCCCAATGGAGATGGTGCAAATGATAAATGGAGGATCATCGGGTTAGAATTGTATCCGCAAAATGAGATCAGCATCTTTAACCGGTGGGGGAATATGGTGTATGAAAAACAAAACTATGGTAATGACTGGGATGCGCACGGGCTCAATGAAGGCACCTACTTCTATGTATTGAAAGTAACAGACAGCAATGGTAAAGTGCAAACGCTTAAAGGATATATTACCGTCTTGCGTTAAATCAAATGACCATGAAAAAGATGATTGTTTTTATCGTTCTGCTATTATGTGTGAAAGCGCTCCGGGCGCAGCAGGATGTACTCTTTAGTCAATACATGTTTAATGGCATTTACATTAACCCGGCATATGCGGGCTATAGGGAACAGTTGAACGTGCATGCCTTTTATCGTGATCAGTGGCGGAATTTTCCGGGTGCTCCCCGCACGATGTCGGCTGCCATTGACGCCAGTGCCAATAACGCAAGGGTAGGACTGGCTTTTCAGGTAATGAACGATCAGCTGGGTGCTGAAAGCAGTACTTCAGCCTATGGCAGTTATTCATATCGCATCCCGGTAGGCGACCTTGAAAAAGACAACCGGTTGGCTATTGGTATAGGATTGGGTTTTATTCAGTACAGGTTGGACGGGACTAAATTTGATCCGGAAACGGTGATAGATCCATCACTGATGTATCGCAAAAAGACGGTACTGGCGCCCGATGTAAAGGCAGGTATTTTTTATAATTCAGATCGTTTCTATGCAGGGATTTCTGTAGATAACCTGGTTGTGCAATATGTAAAAAACAAGCAGGATCCTGAACACTATCTTCCGGATAAAAAAATGCATTGGTATGCTACCGCTGGTATGTTGTTGCCGGTATCAGAAGCAATACAGCTTAAACCTTCTTTTTTATTGAGAGATGACCTGGCTGGCCCTACCAGTCTTGATATTAACCTTTTTGCACTTTTTGTGGAGAAGCTCTGGCTGGGAGCATCTTACCGTACAGCAGTGCGTTTGTACGATAAGTCGTACCTGGACAGGTCACTTACTAAACCGGCGGCATTTGTGGTGATGGCAGAATTTTTTATCGCAGATAAAATCAGGCTGGGATATGCATATGATCTTCCATTAAACAGGATAGGAGACTTCCATTATTCTACCCATGAAATATCAGTGGGCTACTTCTTTGGTAGCCGGAAAGGGAAGATGTTAACACCCCGGTACTTCTAAATAGTTTAAGGTGATGATAATGATTAGAAATATATTTTGTATCTGCCTGACTATGGGCAGCCTGTCGTTGCAGGCGCAGTACGTGCTAAAGGAAGCAGAGAAAGCGGCAGCTGTTTATCGTTTCAATGAGGCAATACCCTTGTATGAGAAGGCTTACCGGAATAAGCCTTCCTTGCGTGCAGCACGCGGTTTGGCAACGGTATATGCAGCGATGCGTAGTCATGAGCAGGCTGCCCGATGGTACGGCCAAACACTGAGTCTGCCCGGTTATATCGCAGATGATATCCGCCGGTTTATTAATGAGCAGATGTATAATGGGAAATACGATAGTGTACGGCAGGCGCTGCACAAGTATTCTGATTCACTGCCTGCACCATTGTTGTCGCGTTGGTATGCCTCCTGCGATTCCGCCATCTGGTGGATGGCTCACCCGGTGGATGCCGGGCTGCAACCACTTAGCGTGTTGAATACAGCGGCCGCAGAATGGGGCGCTTTCCCTTATAAGAATAATCAGATCATGTTCTCATCCGACAGGGCGCACCCCAATAATGGCTATACAACCCTTATCCGCTGGTATAACCATAACGATATAAGTTTGCACACTTCAGGGTGGACTGGCAGGCCGTATCTTCAGTTATTTACCGGAAATCCGGCTGATAGCAATAGCGTAAATATCTTACGGGATAAAAATATCAACAGTGGTTATCACTCCGGTGGATTGTATTTATCTCTCCATGGAGACGTTTTATTTTTTACCAGTACAAGAGACATAAAAGGGAAAAACAGTTTTTTGAAAAAGGATCAGCCCTATACGGTGAATATGGAAATATTCAGTAGCATTTACCATGCAGCTGACAGCAGTTGGACATTCCCCGCCAATTTTAAATACAATAATCCGCTGAAATATTCGGTAGGAGACCCCTTTCTTACGGAAGATGGTCGTCGATTGTATTTTGTTTCCGATATGCCTGGTGGTTTGGGAGGGACAGACATCTATTATGCAGATAAACAGGCGGACAATACATGGGGAAATGCCGTGAATATGGGAGACAGCATCAACAGCGCAGGTGATGAAAGATTTCCTTTTATCAGCACACGTGGCCATTTTTATTTTAGCAGCAACGGACGGGTAGGCATGGGAGGACTGGACATTTATAAGGTAGCGGATTTCGGAAATGCGGTATCGGTGCCGGTAAATATGGGATATCCTGTAAATAGTCCTCAGGATGACTTTGCAGCTGTATTTACAGATAGTATCGGTTATCTTTCATCAGACAGGGACGGCGGCAAGGGTAGTGACGATTTATATTCGCTGACATTGGAAAACTATAAGCCACCGTTATCGCCGAAGGAGACTTCACCTGATAAACCCGTAGTTGTCGTTCAAAAGGGAGTCGTTCCTTTGCCTGAAAAATGGGTATTGGAGGACATCTACTTTGATTTTGATAAATGGAACATCCGTCCGGATGCCACTATTGGTCTGAGCAGGCTTGCCACTATTATGAAACAACAACCTGATGTCCGTGTGCAGCTTGGCGCACATACCGACGCCCGTGGCAATGATACTTACAACCAGTTGCTTTCTGAAAAGCGAGCGAGAGCTGCAGCCTCCTGGCTTGAAAGTAAAGGAATACCCCCAGCCAGAATCAGGTATGTGGGCTATGGCGAAAAATATCCGGTAAACCGCTGCGTCAATGGGGTACTATGTACGG
>NZ_DATCVJ010000500.1:0-1677 GCF_036566945.1 Chitinophaga sp.
ATTTGACCCGCAAAACAAAATAGTCAAACAGTCAGATTTTGTTAGCAAGTTTACTCTATGGCAGAACAGGACCAGAAACGAACCATGATTCTGGAAGCGGCATTAAAGCGCTTCAAGCGGTTTGGCTTATCTAAAACTACCATGGAGGAAATCGCCAGGGATCTGGAGATTTCGAAAGGCTCTTTGTATTATTATTTTTCGGATAAAGAATCCATCTACGTGGCGGTAGTGGAGTGTATGATAGCCGAATGCTTCCTGGATATGTCTGCATATGTAGAAGAGGCACCGTCTACCACCGCTATCATAGACCGTTACCTGGAATTGAAAGAAAAAATGTTGTTGGAATATCACTTTCTGTTTGGTGTAAACGAATGGATTAAAGATGTACCCTCCAGCCTGATGCGACAAACCATTGAGTTATTGCAGCAGGTAGAAATTTCTTTCCTTTCTGCTACTATCTCTAAAGGGGTAGAGAGCGGAGAACTCAACAAGGATACGGATACGGAACTCACCGCGCAACTACTGGTAAATGTATTATTCGGTTTATGGGTAATATGGTGCAAGTGGCAGGCGGCAGGTTTTGATCCACACGACCGGAAAGCGTTGAAATGCTTTATGGCACGTGAAAGACAAGTATTGACCATTTTCTTTAATGGATTAAGATATCGACCAAACATCAACAAGGATTGCTAGAACGTATGTAGAAGAATCAAGCACACAGGAATAGTTTTAATGAATATTTAAATTTAACGACAGATGAAAAAGTTGATTGTATTGGCCGCAGTAGCACTGTTCGGCACACAAGTAGCAAAGGCTCAGTTTTCGAAAGGCGATGTAATTTTAGGCGGTAATTTGAATGTTTCCACCACTACTACCAAAGTAAAAGACGCTGACCAAAAGAAATCAGACACCAAATTCGGTATCAGCCCTAAAGTAGGTGTGGCACTGAACTCCAACTGGGTAGTTGGTATCTTCGCAAAATCAGAGTTTGGTTCCAGCAAGAGCATTTTAGATGTTAAAACCAAAACACTGGACATCACCCCAGGTTTATTTGTTCGTAACTACCACATGATTGGTCAGAGCAAGTTTGCATTCTTCGCAGAAGCCAATGCAGGTTACCACTTCGGTAACACCAAGGTTGAAGACGATAAAATCAGCACTGTTAACGGTTTTGAAGTGAATGTACTGCCTGGTATCACTTACTTCGTGACTAAACACTTCATGATTGAAGGTGCATTTGGTGGTTTAACTTATGGTTACGACCAGAATAAACTGGAAGCAACTGGCGTAAAAACAAATACCAGCAGCTTTGACTTTAATTTCCCTAAAGAATTCTCTCTGGGAGTTAACTGGATATTCTAAGCATTAGCGAAGGTTTTATGTAAGAAAGTTATAAGGTTAAATAGATTGGATAGTCCCGCCGCAGTTGTACTGTGGCGGGATTTTTGCTTTTTGTACGTTGTAGCTTCAACAAACTAAACTGTCATGCGCAAACTAAAACTATTATTATCACTTCTTGCCGGTACACTTATTTACAGCAGTTGTGTAACTACTCAGCCTGCGGGCAATCCAAATAATTTACCACCGGGTCAGCAAAAGAAAATATACGGTACCAAATCGGCCAAACCATTTGCTCCCGGCCAACAGAAAAAGCAATAGTGTACTATAAAGCAAAAG
>NZ_DATCVJ010000501.1:0-4500 GCF_036566945.1 Chitinophaga sp.
AAATACTTTTGTGGAATCGTGGCTATTACACCGCTATTATTATATATATAAACCACTCCATTGCTCCTTGAAAAAACATAATTAATTGGGTTACCACTATTTGCAACATCACCACCTGCATTTGAAGGTGCACGGTTAAAAGATCCGGTCGTAGTGCCACCTCCTGTATTTTCTGTTCTAGTACCACTTGGATGAGAATGGAAAGTGGATTGCCATTCAAAACTTCTTATATCAATATGTGCATTGGGACTAGTAATTGGATCTGCGACTGGGCCTGGTTGTGACTCGGCAACAGTTCCATCAGTCTTGACAACTCCACCATATTCTCTATTATTCTCTGGAGTAGTTCCACCTTTTCCATTGTCTTTATTCACAATATCAACCATAGCCGATCTGGTAGCTTCTGAACCAGCTATTTCAACACTATTATTATATGCAATCGAATTTCCATTAAATGCTGCAGTATTTCCACTGTTTTCCTCTATGAATTTTTCAGTATTTTTTTTATCGTCTTTTGTTATTCCAGCAGAAGGCGATTTACTATCAAAGGTTTTCTGAGTTGTTTTAACCAAGTATACTTTCCCATCTGCTTTCCCATCGTTCCCAATTAGCTTTCCATTTTCGTCAATAAAGTCGCCAGGTATCCTCCCATCCGAATCAATAAACCTTATCGGATTATCAAACGCATAATTATATGGCGATTGACGCCGCATCTTATCTGCTAAAGGATCTAACACATGCCATCTCCCTATTTGTGCGTCATACATCCTCGCCCCATAATCATACCACTCCAACCCACTCCCATCTCCGAACTCCTTACTCTGCAACTCCTTCCCATTATACTTCAACCTATTCTCCGGGTAATTGCTTCCCTTCAACGCACTCGAACTAATCCCTGCCATCGTCAATCCAAACGGATAATAATGTGTTTCTTCCAATAAAGGTCCGGAATTAATTCCCAGAATTACGTTATCAAAATACACATCCTGTGTACTTTCATTACTGGTATAAACATAGAGAAATCCTGTTTTCTTTACTGTCATTTTATCCTGCGCCAGCGTTTGCAACTCGTCTGGTGCTGCTTTTACCTGTTTAACGCCACTATTTTCGTCCACCAATTTAAACTGCTCATCGAACAATACAAAATTAAGATATGCTTTCGGTCTGTCGGCATTGGGTTGCTCCGGCTCTTTTTCCTTTAGGCGACGATAGTCATTATTATAGAAGTTGCTATTGAACGGGGTGAGTAAACCAGTTTCTCCAGCGCCATGGGCGCCATTGTCTCCCGCACCACCATTAAATGCCTGTATCAGGTCTGCCACCATATTTTCTGCGGAGGAAGCAAAAGAATTTTTTTCTTTTGGACCACCGGATTTGTAGAAAGCCTTTGCGCTGAGCTGAATGGTATCGCCCGCCATCACACGCAACACAATGGAAGGTCCTATCTTTTTACCAGTACCAGTTGCTGTTAGCTTCGCGACAGCTACATTTTTTCCGGTGCTTTCATCTTCCGGATAACCGGCTGGTTTAGCCGTGCGGGTATTATCTATGTTACTAAACAATGCAGTTTCTTTAGCTGCCACAGGGCTTTCCATGGTAGCAGTATACATGGAAAAATCAGTTTGGTCCGTTAATACCAGCCTTACATCGTTTAAATGATCTTTTATAAAATAGTCGTATTGATATTTAACAGGTTGCCCTGCCTGGAATACAGCACGCACCCGTCCTTCTTCATGACCCAGGAACTGTAAGGTATCGTTCTGATACACAAATCCCGCCATATAATCTGTAGTAGTGATCTTCGTAGGATTGACTGTATTGTCAATAACGATCCGTTTTACTTTATTTCCGGCGGCATCATACAGGAACTGGATCATGCCTTTTCCAGAAATAACGATACTATCCGGGAGGTTTAGATAATTGTAACGTATAGTCGTGATATTTTTGTTGGCATCTTTGGTCAGGTTAGCATTTGCATCATAGGTATAATCAGCTGTTTCGTTGTTGATGATCTCCTTAAAATCTCCCAACTGACTTTGCGGGTTGTTGATACGATCTGTTACAAAAGAGAGCTTATTACTACCGGCTACATAGCCGTATTTTAAACTATCTATCGTTTGTTTTGCTCCGGCATTCATTCCTTTTTGGTTCATGAACTGAATGTTACCATTACCATCATAAACAATACCAGATACGGAGAAATTCATCTGATCCGCTGTCCAACTGGCGGAGCCATTATTCTGTTGATTAAAATCGGCTGAAAGGAGGCGATTTATCCTGTCATAATCATAACCATAGGCCCTTGCAATACCGTCTCCGCGGCTCTTCCAGGTAGTGCCGGCGATATTGCCATTATACCGGGGAACAGAAAACCCATAGTCATAACTAAGTGTTTGTCCAAACCAATTTGCTGTACTATTGGCGGTAGAGATAAAGCTCTTGTTGATTGCTTTCAGCCATCCACGGATATTATACTCATAATTTAGCGTTTCCAACTGGGTGCTGGTACCTGTTATCCCCAGGCGTTTCTTTTTCAACTGTCCCAGCTCATCGTACTCGTTGGCGGTTATTGTTTTATCGAGACTGGCATCACCGTCGTTCAGCCGTTTTTTAATATTGATCAATCGTCCGGCCTGGTCATAAGCCATCATGGTCAATACTGTGGTTTGAGGAGTAGTGCCACTGCGAGGATTTTTATGCCGTAGATAAGTACTTAACAGCTTCCCAATAAAATCATAGAGATTTGTGGCGATATCCACCCCTCCGCTGATATTGTCCGACAATATTTGGATAAGCCGCCCTTTGTCATTGTAATAATTTGTAGTAGTAATCCACTGACCTGTGCCGAGCACCAATACTTTTGTTCCGGTCACCAGGTTGGTCAGCAGCGTACTGGGTGTTGCGGGCAAAGCTTCTGCATTAGGATTGGTACCCGCCTGAGGCTTGGAAACGTCGCTGCTGGCATAAAGTTGCCGGCCGGCAAAAGTATAATTACTATAGTAGGTATAAGTCAGTGGTGTGAGTGCATTGGCTGGTATATTGGGCAGTGGATTACTGACCGTCACCGAGGTATTGCCACTCGTTAAAGCAGTGTTGATCTCAGCGACCATCTCTGCCCCCACGCTTGTCTCAAAGCCGTTGGCCATCGTAATACTATTAGTAGCCTGGTATAGAGCCCCCCCATCATAAGACCCCAGCACCAGATCGGCTGTTCCTGGAAATGTATAGGCCAGGTTTTGATTATTCGCTGTGGCACTATTAATTGAAGTCTGCAGAGTGGCTCTATCGGTAGACGCATTATAGAGTGCTGTCATTACCGGCTGATTCAGTGCATTATAAAAATTAACCAGCCAGGTTTTCCCTTTCATATTACCATCACGGGAAAAAGCGAGTCTGTCCCGCACATCATATACCATTTCAGTGGAGTCTGCGCCGGGTATTTTTTTCACAATCATCCGGTTTCTGCTATCATATCGATAAATAAAGCATAACTCGGTTGCAAGGCTGGTACTGATTACCCAGTTTGTACCAATAATAGTTTGTACAGCCTTTGGAGGAATCACAAAACATAGATTGCCTAAGTCATCGTATACGTAATAGGTACATAACCATCCCATATGTGCAGTACCGAGTGTGGCAGTTGTAGCCAACTGCACTTTCTTCATGACCAGTTGGTCTTGTTTGTTTTTGTATTCTACCACCTGGTTTCCTGCTTCATCGATCATCACATTCTTGTATAACTGACCCGCTGCATATACACGTCCTGTACCGCTGGAGGGAATGACATTTGACAGGTCCCATATCCGTACAGAATCCGCTACTGTATTGATTAAGAATTGATTCTCTGCTGGCCGGTTCCCGCCTCTTTCTACACCAGCAGGATCATTCTTAGCCCAGCTATTTCCGGGAGCATAACTTTTCAATACACGGTTTAACGGAGAGGCTTCGTAATCAATGCGGTTATAGTATACGCTTTCTCCCGCAGCTCCAGGTATCTGGGTTTGATAAAAGGATTTCTGCACGTTGAAAGGATCTGTTTTAAACTTGCCATCATTTACATTCTGTGGCGCATAAGGCAGATATTTTGTTTGTTCTCTGCCAAACTGATCATACACTATCGGCATTACCATATCATTACCGCCAAAGCTCATTCCTTTATTGACTATTTGCAAGGGTCTGCCCAATCCATCAAAGTACTGGGTGGACTGGCGAACTTCCGCTGCCGATCTGCCAGGAGCTGTAACATAGGCCGAATCTGAAGTGGCCACAGCTGGTTCCCAGGTGCGGATATAATTAATAACCGTATCGGTATATGAGGCAGGCACGGAAACCGGCGTTGCCGATGGCAACGTAGTTCCCCCCGGAGTCTGGGCACTCAAAGTTATAGTCGTAGCCATTAAGGACATCACCAAAACTATCCGGCCTGCATAAGAAGAAATGCTACTCATATTTTTTATATTCATAGGTTAACATGACTATTGGATAATTGAACTCTTGTAT
>NZ_DATCVJ010000502.1:0-20102 GCF_036566945.1 Chitinophaga sp.
TTAGCTTTTAGCAAAATGCAGCGGAGATAAACATATTTACTATGTTCTCCGCTGCATTTTGCTAAAAGCTAAAAGCTAATGGCTAAAAGCTATTTACTACATCGGCATTGGCTTATTGTAACTCACCATCCAGTGAATTCCGAATTTATCTGCTGTTTGGCCATACCGATGTGCCCAGAAAGTTTCCTGCAGCGGCATTTTAATAGTGCCTCCGGCAGACAGTTTACTAAATAAGCGTTCTGCATCTTCAATGGAAGTAACGCCGAGTGCCAGTTCTACAGAGTCGCCATTGACAGGCGGCTGTCCTACCATTCCATCGGAAGCCATCAGGTCAAATCCGGGTGTTTGCAGGAAAGCATGCATAACCAGGTCCTTTGCTTCAGGAGGTATCTGATCCGGCATAGGCGCATCGCCCATGGTCATGACTTTAAGGTCTCCGCCGAGTATGTCGTGATAAAAATTCATTGCTTCCCGACAATTGCTGTTAAAAACGAGGTAGGCCGTTAATGTGGTAGACATAACAAATCTTTTAGGGTAAGAAATTGGAATTCAGGTGAACAATAAAGTTAACCAAAACCCCGCCTACTTCAAATTAACTTATTAATACCTTGTTTCGTACCAGCAGGCAGGCGCCGATAATACCGGCACGTTCTCCCAGGCTCGACATTTTCAGTTTGGAGTCGTTGCTTACCAGGCTAAGGGAATATTTTTTCATAGCGCTTTTGATGGGCAACCGGATGTGATCTTGTGTAGCCGCCAGTGCGCCTCCGAGGATCACCAGTTCAGGATTGAAAATATTCATGAGCAAAGCCACGCCCCTGCCCAGGTTCTCTCCTACTTTAGCAATCAGCTCAATGGCCAGCATATCATCATGATTGGCGGCTTCTATAATATCATGCAGGTGAATATCCTCTGCCGAAAGATGGGTGCGGGAAAGCATAGAAGAAGATCCTGCGGACAGCTTCTGCCGGAACATGTTTACCAGTGCCCAGCCGGAAGCTTCTGTTTCCAGGCATCCCTTTTTACCGCAATGGCAGATAATTTCGTTATCGAATAGGGGTATATGCCCTACTTCGCCGCTATAACCGGATTTACCGTAATAGAGTTCTCCGTTTATCAGTACACCCATTCCAATACCATAGTCCAGGTTGAGGAACAATACATTGCGCTCCCCGTTAACCAAATCAGAACAAAACTCGCCATAGGCCATGGCGCGGGAGTCATTTTCCAGGAAAACCCGGATGCCTACTTTGGCAGCAATGACTTCACTGAGGGGCTTCTCATCGAAATAAAACAGACTATAATTATAGCCGGTAGCGTAATTGATACGTCCGGCGATATTGATTCCGATACCGAGAATTTTTTCTTTGGGAACGGTGAGATCATCAATAAAGTTATTAATGAGCAGGCATAGCTGTTCCAGCGAAGCTTCAGTATTATCCAGTTCATAAGGCAGCCCCTCTACTGTGGTGACCAGGTTTTTATGCAGGTCAGACAGGCCCAGGTTGAGATGATCCTGTTTTACATCTACACCGATAAAGAAGGCCGAATCCGGCACCAGGCCATACAGATTGGGCTTACGGCCACCGGTAGATTCTATTTTACCATAATCCATCACCAGCCCATCTACAATCAGGTCATTTACCAGGTTGGTGACCTTGGGCGTACTCAGGTTCAGCTCTTTACAGAGATCGGCAATAGTAGCATTGCCTGAATTGGCGAAATATGCCAGGGCAGCCTTTTTTAGGTTGATATTTTTATAGGCTACACCGGTAGCACCTGCACTGTTTAGTTCTTCGAAAAAGGTTTTAGCCATAGCATCAGATAGACTTTGAGTTAATTGCTCTCCAATTTAAGCACCTTAATTCTAATTTTTTTTAAAATCAGCTGAGAAAGGTTGGTAAAGTTCTCTTATAAATGATTTTGTTAATTCACAAAAAACAATACCTTTGCAATCCTTTTTGAGCTAAATAAACAAGTATTTTCGCGGGCCCTGGGGCGCGTCTCAAAGGGAAGTTCTTATTTTTTTTGCGGATGTGATGAAATTGGTAGACATGCCAGACTTAGGATCTGGTGCCGCGAGGCATGGGGGTTCGAGTCCCTTCATCCGCACATTTTGATTTTCAATTGCTTAGGAAAATCTTTTTTGGTGACCATCACCGCTTCCATGCAACGGCTGTTGCCTGTTCCTCTTTGTTATTTCGTGATTCATGATATTATCAAGTGACCTGAAACGGTAACGTATATACGAATATTACGGGGTGCCACTTCCCTGTCCTTTCCCGTCAGAATTCCCCTAAAACAGAATAAAATTAGCTATCTTCGCGCGATCATAAAGTTGAACGATATCTACAACTAGCTGAAAATTAGTTGTTTATATTTGAAAAAGGTTAGATTAGGAAATGGTGCGAAACGTACGGATGTGGAGAAACCGGCTGATAAGCCAGCGGTAGGATTTGCTGCTGCATGGTATACGTTCCAGCCACCCGTACATATAATATTATGTGGCAATGCGTCAATATGGCAACGTGATAATGCTATGCTCTCCCTCACTTTCATTGTCACTTCTGTCTTGTTCAGACACAGTTTCACCTGATTTTATTCAAAAAAACTTCCTGCCATTCCTACTTGCCGTTGTGACTTCATGGCAGAAAAACAAACAAGGAATCATTATTGCTTCTTAAAGAACACTTTTATACAATTCAATTATGGCAACCGTTACGAGAGAAAACATTGGTTTATTGAACGATAAGATCACTGTGAAAGTGAGCACGGAAGATTACCTTCCAAATTTTGACAAAGCAGTAAAGCAATTCAGCAAAAGTGCGAACATACCAGGCTTCCGTAAAGGAATGGTACCTGCGGGCATGGTTAAGAAGATGCACGGTCAGGCTATCTTTGGTGATGAAATCCTGAAAACTGTTGAGAGAGAGTTGATGGGTTATGTACAGGCTGAGAAACTCGAAATCTTTGGTCAGCCACTGTCTTTGGAAAAAAAGGCAAAAGATCTGGATTTCAGCAAACCTGCTGATTATGCTTTCGAATTTGAAGTAGGTCTGAAACCTACCTTCGCTATTACTCCGCTTGAAAGCAACAAAACCACCCTTACGAAATATAAAGTAGCCGTTACCGAAGAAATGGTAAACGACGAAGTTCAGCGTTTACAGCTGAAAGGTGGTAAAACAACAGAACCTGAAACAATTACTTCAGAAGATAACGTGATTAACGTTAAATTCGAAGAAGCAGATGCACAGGGCAATGTAGTAGAAGGCGGAATTGTAAAAGAAAACGCTTTACTGGTAAAATACTTTTCACCTGCTATTCAGGCAGAACTGCAGGGTAAAAAGAACGATGACAGCATCGTATTCCAATTAGCTACTTCTTTTGATGAGCAGCGTCTGAGCTGGATCCTGAAAGATCTGGGCTTTGAAGCCGGCGACAAAGACGCAGCCAATAAATATTTCAAACTGACCATTACCAAAGTTGGTTTGATTGAGAAAAGAGAACTGAATGAAGAGTTCTTCAAAGAAGTTTATCCGGGAGATGAAATCACTACAGAAGAAGCTTTCCGTGCTAAACTGAAAGAAGAAATCGGAAAATACTGGGATTCTGAAAGCAGGAACCACCTTCACAACGACTTGTTTGAGGTACTGGTGCATGAAACGCCGATAGATTTACCAAAGGATTTCCTCAAACGCTGGCTGCAGGTGGGCGGTGAAAAACCAAAAACTGCGGAAGAAGCTGAAAAAGAATTCCCGAGTTTCGACCACCAATTACGTTGGACACTGATCAGCGACAAACTGGTTAAAGAAAATAAACTGGAAGTTTCTTTCGAAGAACTGAAAGAAAATGCCAAACAGAAAGTATTAGGCTACTATGGCGGCGCCGCTGCTGATGGAGCAGAATGGTTAGACAGCTACCTGGATCGCCTGTTACAGGATGAAAAATTTGTAGACCAGACTTACCGTGAAATGATCACTGCCAAGTTATTTGACTGGGCTGAAGCAAAGGTGAACGTGAAAGAAGAGGAAATCAAAGCAGAAGATTTTGTTAATTTACCTCATAAACATCACCATCATGAACATTAATAATGAATTTAGAAAATATGCCATCCAGCATCGGGGAATCAGCAGCCTGGTAGTAGATAGTTACGCTAAAAGCCACCAGTTAAACAGCCTGACTCCTTACATTCTTGAAGAGCGTCAGTTGAATATGCAACAGATGGACGTTTTCTCCAGGTTGATGGCTGATCGTATTATTTTCCTCGGAGATCCGGTGAACGACTACGTAGCAAACGTCATTACTGCGCAGCTGCTGTTCCTGGAATCTTCTGACCGTACCCGCGATATCCAGATGTACATCAACAGCCCCGGTGGTAGTGTGTATGCTGGTTTAGGTATCTACGATACCATGCAGGTAGTTTCTCCTGAAATCGCTACTATCTGTACCGGTATGGCCGCCTCTTTCGGCGCTGTATTGCTGGTAGCCGGCGCTAAAGGAAAACGTACCGCGCTGAAACATGCCCGTGTAATGATTCACCAGCCTCATGGCGGTGCAGAAGGCCAGACTTCAGATATCGAAATCACTGCACGTGAGTTCGTGAAACTGAAAAAGGAACTGAACGAAATCATTGCCGGTCACTGCGGACAGCCGGTGAAAAAAGTAGAAAAAGACTCTGACCGTGACTATTGGATGACTGCGGATGAAGCGAAAGAATACGGCATCATTGATGACGTACTCCAGAAGAATCCAAAGAAAAATCTGGATACACCACAGTAAAAGCTTAAAGCTCAAGGCATAAAGCACAAAGCTATTGTAGCGAATGAGGTAGCGATACATATAAAAATTCGCTATTCCCTTCGCTACAATAGCTTTGTGCTTTACGCTTTATGCCTTCAGCTAATAAGAAGACTTATGCTTTCGGCTATTTAGTGTAAATTTGTAACCCTGCAATACCATTGCAGGCGATGATAGTTTCGTAGAAAAATAATCTATTCCGAAATGAAAGAATCAAAAATTCGTTGCTCCTTTTGCAGCCGCTCGAAAGAAGAAGTGCAGATATTGATAGCTGGCGCAGAAGGACACATTTGTGAAAACTGTGTAGCCAATGCGCAGGAAATAATTGACCAGGAGCTTTTCCCTCCGGGCAAGAAAACTGCCACCGCCGCCGTAGCACCGAACTTCGCACCTAGAGTGTCCAAACCTATTGACATGAAGAAATTCCTGGACGAATATGTTATCGGACAGGACGATGCAAAGAAAATACTGGCCGTAGCGGTATATAACCACTACAAAAGACTCAATCAGCAAATAGGAGATGATGAAGTGGAAATTGAAAAATCCAATATCATCATGGTAGGTGAAACCGGTACCGGAAAAACCCTCCTGGCTAAGTCTATCGCCAAACAATTAAACGTACCCTTCGCCATCGTAGATGCTACCGTATTTACAGAAGCCGGCTACGTGGGAGAAGACGTGGAAAGTATCCTCAGCCGCCTGTTACAGGTATGTAACTACGACGTGGAAGCAGCGGAACGCGGTATCGTTTACATCGATGAAATAGATAAAATTGCCCGTAAAAGCGATAACCCTTCCATCACCCGTGATGTAAGCGGAGAAGGCGTACAACAGGGCCTCCTGAAATTACTGGAAGGAACAGAAGTACTGGTACCTCCTCAGGGCGGTCGTAAACACCCTGAACAGAAACTGATCAAACTGAACACACAAAACATTCTCTTCATCTGCGGCGGCGCATTCGATGGTGTGGAAAGAATTATCAGCAGAAGAATACAGACGCATTCTATCGGCTTCACCGTTAACAAGGAAAAAGAAGAAGAAAACAGAAAACAGATCCTGCGTTATATTAACTCCACCGATCTGAAATCCTTCGGCCTGATTCCCGAATTACTGGGACGTTTGCCAGTGGTAACCTATCTGAATTCACTGGATAGAGATACCCTGAAACTGATTTTAACAGAGCCTAAAAATGCACTGGTAAAACAATACAAGAAACTGTTCAAGGTAGAAAATATTGACTTGCAGGTAGAAGAAGAAGCCATCGACTACATTGTAGATAAAGCAATGGAATACAAACTGGGTGCACGTGGATTACGGTCCATCTGTGAAGTAGTGCTGAGCGAGGCCATGTATGAACTGCCATCTGCCAATGAAACTACGTTTCATCTTACCAAGGAATACGCACAGTCAAGACTGGAACAGTCTACCCTGGTTAAATTGAAAGTAGCATAACCATTACCGGCATTCCGGTATGGCTACACTATCTCTAATCATAAAACCTCTATTTATGCAGGAACTCATTCAGCAATTGCAGGAAAAAGCCGGACTCACGCCCGAACAGGCTGTACAGTCCATTGATGTGATCAAAGAATATGTGAAAGGCAAATTACCTCCTTTTATTGCAGGTACAGTGGATAACTGGTTTGCAGGTATGTCGGACAAAGCCGAAGGTAAAAAGGCTGGTCTGATGGATCAGGCAGGTGATTTTCTGGATAATGTGAAAGATAAGGCGGAAGATTGGGCAGAAGAAGCGAAGGATAAAGTGTCCGACTTCTTCGACAAAGATAAAAAGTAGTTATTCCTGCTACACAGGAAAGAGGGATTTTCGGTTGTGTTGATGTACAAAATCAACCCAGCTGAAAATCCCTCTCTTTTTTACAGGCTTCTCAAATACAGATACAACGCGATTAACTCGTCGTCTGTATACCGGGCCGTCATTGTCCACGGCATATCTTTTACCAGCAATTGTTTTCCTTCCGGTGTTTTACCACTACGCAATGCCGTAATAAATTCATCCTTAGACCATTTCCCTATACGCCCGGAACCGGTGATATTAGCCACTGGCGCACCGCCCGGCACAGGGTTGTCGCCACCCGTTAATGTTGTCTTCTGACAACCGGTACAGGAAGCAGATAAATATTTCCCATAATCTGCCGTAGGCCCTTTCGCTACCAACGCAGGTTGCTGCCGGCTATGGTCAATATATTCAGCGGGAAAGAGCGGCATTTTTCCTAGTACAGACAATACTTTGCCCATAGGTCCAATTTTTATGGCCACGGAAGGGAGGTCTATTTTAGGCTGTGCTTTACAAAAGGCAATTATAGCCGCTATATCGTGATCATCCAGCCGGTTGTAGTCTTCTGAAGGCATGAGCAATAAAGTCTTGTTTTCGGCATTTAAACCATGCCGCATGGCCTTTAACCAGGCTTTATTATCAAAGTCTGCGGCTAGGCCTCCTTTACCATAGGTAAGATTGGTGCCGGCAATTCTGCCAATGGCGGGATCATTTACAAAAACTTTCCCGCTTAAATCAGCGCCGTGGCATTCCCCACAACCTTTGATTTCATACAGATGCTTTCCTGCAGCAATGCTGGCGGAATCTTCCGGTATCGGAATTTCCCTTACCTGCACACTATACTGCTTGTTTACATGTTGGCGAAAAGAAAAACGGATATAGCAAAAGCCATAGCAACGATCACAACTAAACCGAGCAGCATCCTGCCGGTCCATTTTAATATTTTGGAGAACATAACAACTAAAATAAATTCAAGGCAAAAGTAATAGGGATAAATATTACAGACATCAGTAGCACTGCTGAATTATGGAAGAAACATAACGTGGATTACAGGCATTACATTTTTACTAAGCATCTTTATACGGTTATACGGGGATAAACCAGTCAGACCCGGTATAGAAAAGCACCCTTGTTACAGGGTGCTTTTCATTGCGTAAAAGTGTTTCAAATCTTTCTTGATTTTGTGTGTTAAGGTTGATAAACGGTAAAGAGTGATGAATTAACCCAAATTTAACGTTCCTTTTGCAATATTCAATAACACTAAAGGGGTAATATTAATTTATTTTGAAAAAATGATGAACGGCTTATAAAGCGTCTTTTCATAAATTATAAAAATACATCTACTTCAATATTTTCAAAATCAATAGCAAAATCGTTATTCTATCTCAGTGCTTCCCGGGCAATAACGATCTTTTGGATCTCTGAAGTTCCTTCGCCGATAGTGCATAATTTTGCATCTCGATAAAATTTTTCTACCGGAAAGTCTTTTGTATAGCCATAACCGCCAAAAATCTGCACCGCGTCATTGGCTACCCTCACGGCTACTTCAGAAGCGTAATATTTGGCCATAGCGGCTTGTTGCGTCATTTTCACCTTACGGTTTTTCATATCCGCTGCCTGCATCGTCAATAACTCAGCAGCCTCAATTTCTGTTGCCATATCTGCCAGTTTAAAGGAAATCCCCTGGAAGTTGGCAATTGGCTGATCGAACTGATGTCGCTCTTTGGAGTACTTCAAAGCCGCGTCCATAGCGCCTTTGGCGATACCCAGCGATAAGGCCGCAATAGAAATACGTCCTCCGTCAAGTACTTTCATGGATTGTATAAAGCCATCTCCTTCTGCTCCCAGCATATTTTCTGCGGGAATACGGCAGTTGTCGAATATCATTTCTGCGGTTTCAGAGGCACGCATCCCCAGTTTATTTTCTTTTTTGCCGCCGCTGAACCCAGGTGTGCCTTTCTCTACAATAAATGCGCTCATACCATGACTATCACGCACATCCCCGGTACGTACGATTACTACCGCCACATCACAGCTTTTACCATGTGTGATCCAGCATTTGGTACCATTAATGATCCAGTCATTGCCATCTTTCTTTGCCACACATTTCATATTCATGGCATCAGAGCCGGTGTTGGGTTCTGTTAAGCCCCATGCTCCTATCCATTCACCGGTAGCCAGCTTGGGCAGATACCGCTGCTTCTGGGCTTCATTCCCAAATTGCAGGGTATGACCGGTACACAGAGAATTATGTGCAGCCACGCTTAATCCGATAGCGCCACAGATGCGGGATATTTCACTGATTACGGTGACGTATTCCAGGTATCCCAATCCACTGCCGCCATACTCTTGCGGTACCAGTACCCCCATGAGTCCCAGCTCCCCCAGTTTCTTAAATACCTGCACGGGAAATTCCTGTTGTTCATCCCATTCTAACACGTAAGGTTGAATATTTGTCTTTCCGAAATCCCGGATCATTTGTGCAATCTGTTGTTGCATTTCCGTAGGCTCAAAGTTCATAAACGTGTGGCTTTAATGTTTGACCTCAATGTAATATTCAATTTTACGATAAATAATCTCATCCACCAACGGGAGAGAGCGGAGCTCGGCAACTGCCTTGAAACCCGCGTGGGTATTGCGATACTGCACTATTAAGTGGGCTAGTTTGTAGCGTATGTATGGGTGAGCTGCCAAAGATTTTTCATCTGAGAGGTTGAGGTCCAGTTTTATTAGAGAACTATTACCGATCTGTAAGAAAGGTTGAATTTTTTGAAATAGGGAATCCGCCAAACCATAGCATTCACCTACCTGCGCCACCGCATAAAAGCCTCCCAACCGGTCGCGAAAGTTCACTATGCGTCTGGCAAAGCCCGGTCCGATGCCCGGTAATGTTTGCCATGCCAGCGTATCTGCTGTATTAATATCAATCATGGTAGCCGGGGCTTTCTTACGATAACGGGTAAACGAAGCATCGCTGTTACCGGGAGCATGGTCATGGTAACCTCCACGAAAGGGATCGGTATTATCCGCCGCGGTGTCACTATAATAGCGTTTACCAGCCCGGTAATACTCCTGTTGCCGGCCAGTGGAATACTTGTGATACGGCCCGTAGCCCCGGTCTCCACCGGCTGTTTCATATCTCCCGAAATGCTCCTCCTCCCTCCTGCCCGCTATCCGCACATAAGGCATTAACCTGGCGCATAAAGCGGGTGGCAAACTATACATCTTCGTCAGGTCAGCTGCGGTGCGGAAATGTCCTCCATGAGCCAGGTACTTGCTGATGCTGCTTGCTGTACGCTCACTTACACCTAACTGTTGCCATGCGGCTACCGATACAGTGTTGGGATCGAAATAAAATAACGTGCCCGCTGCCGGTGGGATTGAAGTAGTAGTGATGTTGGTGGCCAGGCCCGCTTCATAGGCCATTACTGCGGCTTTTAAGTCGCTACTATCGGCTACGGGCATACGCCGCTGAAAGTAAAAAAGCAAGTCGGGACTATAACCAGTTAATATCATAAGTACCACCAATATTAAGATGCCATGGCGCTCCCGGCGTGAAAAACGCAGGTACCCGCGGACGAAAGACTTCCACATGGGTCAACAAAAATTTGTCGCTAAGCTAAGGAGCCTGTTACCGTTTTTTGTTAATAGAAATAAAACAGACTTTAAATTTCCAGGCGCAGGCCATCATAAGCCAGGGCGGTTCCGGGGGGAAGTTCTTTAGATACTTCTTCATGCAATCCCAGCTGATGGCTGATATGCGTGAAATATACCGCTGGTATTTCCAGCTCTTTACCCAATGCGATGGCCTCTTCCAGGGTAAAATGTGAGATATGCGTTTCTTTTCGCAGGGCGTTCAGCACGAGTATTTTGGAGCCTTTGATCTTTTCTTTTTCTTCCGGAGCAATATAGTTGGCATCTGTGATGTAAGTAAAATCATGGATCCGGAAACCGATGACCGGCATTTTATGATGCATCACATGTATGGGGGTAATGCGGAGTCCATTCACATCAAAAGGCTCGTCTGCTATGGTTTTCAGGTTTATTTCCGGAATGCCCGGGTATTTAAATTCTGTAAAAGCGTAAGGAAATTCACGTTTGATAACGCCCTGTGAAAATTCGGTGGCGTATATATTAATTGCTGTTTTCTGGAAATAATTAAATGCACGGATATCGTCCATGCCGGCAATATGATCTTTATGGGAATGCGTAATGAGCACCGCTTCCAGGTGACCCACTTTTTCGCGGAGCATCTGATAGCGGAAATCCGGCGTAGTATCTATCACAATATTACCTGCCGGTGCAGTAATCATGATACTGCTTCTTAAGCGTTTGTCTTTTTTATCTGATGAGGAGCAAACTTCGCAACCACAAGCTATTACGGGGACTCCCTGCGATGTACCTGTTCCTAAGAATGTAACTTTCATCCCAAAATCATTTGTCGGTTTAACCTATTCTGCTGTTTGTTCGGCTTCGGCCTCATCTGTCCCTTCTTCCGGGATCGGCTTGCTGGCCTGTATTTGTTTGTACAGTTTATGCGATTCCGCCGTCAGGGCTTCTTCATTGAGTGGCAGGGTTGTTAAAATATCAATGAGGGTGTTGATGCGTCCTTCCAGGTTCAGAAATTTATTGATCACTACCACCTTCTTATGTTCCAGGATGCAATAACCAGAGAGGAAACTACCTTTTTCGAAGCGCAGCACATATTTGGCTTCGTCGAAGATTTTTTCCAGCTTGGTCAGGTTGTTAGGTGTGATTTTGATATTCATGCGGTAAAAATAGCAAAAAGGCGAAAGCAAAAAGCAAAAAGCATGTCCCTAATGGCGGAAAGCAGAAAGCGAAAAGCAAAAAGCTATTATGTCCGAGATATAAGCGACGATCTCCGGGAAAATAGCTTTTTGCTTTTCGCTTTTTGCTTTCTGCTACTTTGTTACCATTCGGGCGAAGGGCACAATCATTTCTTCCAGGGAAATGCCTCCATGCTGGAAGGTGTTGCGGTAGTAGTTCACGAAATAGTTGTAGTTATTAGGATAACAGAGATAGCCATCTCCTTTGGCAAAAATGTAGGAGGAATTCACGTTGGGCTTGGGTAAGCCGGCATCGCGGGGATCTCTGAAGGCCAGTACTTCTTTGGGATCATAGTTCAGATTACGGCCATGTTTATAGCGCAGGTTGGTGGTGGTTTGTTTATCACCAATCACCTTTACAGGTGTTTTTACCCGCACGCTGCCATGATCTGTGGCGATGATCAGGTTTATTTTTTTATCACTGATACGTTTCAGTGCCTGGTGTAGCGGACTATGTTCGAACCAACTGGCGGTAATAGAGCGGTAAGAGGCTTCGTCGCCGGCCAGTTCTTTGAGCACTTCCATTTCTGTGCGGGCATGGCTGAGCATATCCACAAAGTTGTATACAATTACGCTCAGCGGGTAATCCAGCATATTGTGGATGTTGTTGAGCATGATTTGCGCGTCTGCATGGTTGGTTACCTTGGTATAAGAAAACCGGGGATCCATTTTCAGCTGTTTCAGCTGGGCGGCAAAGAAATGTTCTTCAAACATATTTTTCCCGCCTTCTTCGTCATCATTTTTCCATTCCTGGGGAAATCTGTGTTCAATATCTATGGGCAGCATGCCGGCAAAGATGGCATTACGGCTATATTGGGTACTGGTGGGGAGGATACTGTAAAAAGATTCGTCTTCCACCAGCCGGAATGATTCCTGGAAAATGGGCTGAATGGCTTTCCACTGGTCGTAGCGGAGGTTATCTATCAACAGGAACACATTGGGAACGTTAGGGTCCAGATTGGGAACCACCTTGTCGCGGAACAGGGTATGTGACATGACCGGTGCTTCCTTCGCCTTTGGATGAAGCCAGTCGCTGTAATTGCGGCTGATAAACTTAGAGAACTCGTTGTTGGCTTCTGTTTTCTGGGCATTAAATACTTCCAGCATTTCCGGGCTGTTGGCTTTTGTCATTTCCATTTCCCAGTACACCAGCTTTTTATAGATATCCATCCACTCATTATAGTTAGGGTTGGAGCTGAGGGCCATAAAAAGGCTACGGAACTCCTGCTGATACGCGGTGGTGGTTTTTTCTGCCACCAGTCTTTTGTTATCAATTATTTTTTTGAGAGATAATAATACCTGGTTTGGATTGACCGGTTTAATGAGGTAATCGGTGATCTGGGAGCCGATAGCGTCGTCCATAACGTCTTCTGCTTCATTTTTGGTGATCATGACCACGGGGATCTGCTGATCTATCTCTTTAATTTTACCGAGTGTTTCCAGGCCGGTGATACCGGGCATGGATTCGTCCAGCAATACCACATCTACCACTTGTTCTTTCAGAAATTCGAGGGCATCGTACCCATTTGTGAGGGCAGAAACTTTATAGCCTTTGCTTTCCAAAAAAATAATTTGTGATTTCAGCGACTCTATCTCATCGTCTACCCATAGTATATTTATCTGGCTCATAGTAAGATTTAAGGTTCCGGTAAAAAAAGAAAATTACCCCTATTTTTTGGCAAATATCGTTCCCCGTCTATCATTTGCCGGTAATTATATGTTAAAAACGACGGATCCGGGTAAAATGATCGCAGTAAAAAGTGGGAGGGCTGATAAAGTTATTTACCTTCGCATCCATAACATTTAATTACCTGTAACCTACCAATTGTTTTTTACTGTCATAGGGGTTTCGTGGACGGAGAGCGTCATTATAAGTAAAAAATTTACATATAATTAATTCATGGTGTAGTTTTGCATACCCACACCAGGGATTTCAGACGTGGACGCTCCTGTTTGAGATGTATAATTAAATGCAATGACCGAACGCAAGCGAAAAATTGTTAATGATCCGGTGTATGGCTTTATTACCATAGATCACCCGTTGATTCTTAACCTCATTTCACATCCATATTACCAGCGGCTTCGCCGCATACATCAGATGGCGCTGGCGCAACTGGTGTATCCTGGTGCTATGCATACGCGGTTTCATCATAGCATGGGTGCTTATCACCTCATGAGTATGGCCTTACAGGAGCTTCGCAGCAAAGGAGCAGCCATTACCCTGGAAGAGGAAGTAGCCGCTAAAATGGCCATTTTGCTGCACGATATAGGGCATGGACCATATTCCCATGCGCTGGAGAACGGCATTATTGAGGGCGTATCTCATGAAGAGATTTCGCAGTGGCTGATGGAAGACCTAAACAGGGAGATGAATGGCGCCCTGTCACTTACACTGGATATTTTTAACGGACGATATCATAAAAAATTCCTGCACCAGCTGGTGTCGAGCCAATTGGATGTAGACAGGATGGATTACCTGAACAGGGACAGCTTCTTCACCGGTGTGGCCGAAGGCACCATCGGGTACGACCGCATTATAAAAATGCTGACGGTTCATCACGGAGAGCTGATGGTGGAGGAAAAGGGGATTTATTCTATAGAGAAGTTTATCATAGCCCGGCGGCTGATGTACTGGCAGGTATACCTGCATAAAACGGTACTGAGTGCGGAAAACATGCTGGTAAAGATCCTTTGCAGGGCTAAAGCCCTGGCACAGGAAGGGCAACAGCTGTTCTGTTCACCTGCGCTGTCATATTTCCTGTATAACACGGTTACCAAAGACAATTTTGAGCGGGAGCCGGATTGTCTTCGGTTATTTTGCCTGCTGGACGACTATGATATTATGGGGGCTATAAAAGTTTGGACAACACATGAGGATAAAGTTCTTTCTCTCTTGTGTAAATGGTTAATAGACAGGAACTTATTCAAAGTAGTTTTAAGTAATCAGGCGTTCGACGGCAGTGCGGAGCAATTATTGCAGGAACAGGTTAAACAAAAGTGGGGCATTGATGGTGCCGATCTGGCGTACTTCGTTTTTTCCGGTGCAGCCACCCTGAGGGCTTATAACGTTAATGACGAGAAGATTAATATCCTATTTAAAGACGGAACTGTAAAAGACATTTCCTCCATCGACAATGCACTGATTAGCCATACTCTGGCGATACCGGTAAAAAAATTCTACATTTGTCATCCAAAAATTCAGGCTAACAACGTTTTATAAGGAATAAAATGTTAAAGAATAAGTTCATACTATCCGGTGTAGCCTGGAAAACATTACAATTTTAAATTATGCAGTTTAGCGCATTACAATTAGCTACCATGCTAGATGGTAAGCTGGAGGGAAATCCGGACGTAAAGGTGAGCAACATCGCCAAGATTGAGGAAGCTGGCGAGGGCATGCTCAGTTTCATTGCCAATCCTAAGTATGAAGAATTCATATATACCACCAATGCCTCCATTCTGATCGTGAATGAGAGCCTGGTGATAGAGCGTCCGATTAAATCTACCCTGATCAGGGTGAAAGATGCTTACAGCAGCTTTGCCTTGTTACTGGAGCAGTACAGGTACCTGACGGGTAATAAATCGGGTATTCAGCAGCCATCCTATATTCCCACTTCGGTGAAAATGGGAGAAAACGTGTTTGTGGGGGCTTTTGCCTACCTGGGGGAAAACGTGGTGCTGGGTAACAACGTAAAAATATATCCTGGTGTATATTTAGGTGATAATGTGATCGTTAACAACGATTCTATCCTCTATCCGGGTGTAAAAGTATATGATAACTGTATAGTAGGCAGCCGCGTAATGCTGCATGCCGGTTGTGTAATTGGTGGCGACGGCTTCGGTTTCGCTCCTCAGCCGGACAGTTCCTATAAAAAGGTACCGCAGATTGGTAACGTAGTGATCCATGATGATGTGGAGATAGGCGCCAATACGACGATCGACAGAGCCACCATGGGTAGTACCGTGATCCGTCAGGGTGTGAAACTGGATAACTTAATCCAGGTAGCCCATAACGTAGATATTGGTACCAACACGGTGATTGCAGCGCAGACAGGCGTTTCCGGCAGTACCAAAATAGGACAGAACTGCGTAATAGGCGGCCAGGTGGGTATGGTGGGACATATCCACATTGCAGACAGCACCAAAATCAATGCACAGAGCGGTTTATCCAAGTCCATAACCGTTCCTAACACCTCTCTCACAGGCTCTCCGGCGTACGATTATAAAAGTTCGCTGAAAAGTCAGGCAATTTTTAGAAATTTGCCGGACCTTGAAAAGCGCGTAAAGGAGTTGGAGGAGATGGTAAAACAGCTGCTGCAGGAAAGAGCGGGTGTATAAATTGATTACTGGTTAAATAGTTACATATTAGTTAGCTTATTATGGAAAATCAACAGTTGCAATACCAACATACCCTGAAAGGCGAAGTTACCTTATCGGGTATTGGCTTGCATACAGGTGCCTATGTTAATATGACACTCAAGCCGGCAACACCCGGCCATGGGATTAAATTTCAACGTATAGATCTGCCGGGACAACCCATCGTGAAAGCCGATGTGGATTATGTAGTGGAAACAACCCGCAGCACTACGCTGGAGCACAATGGCGCCAGGGTGAGTACCGTAGAACACATCATGGCTGCACTCGCAGGAACAGGTGTGGACAACGTACTGGTGGAGCTGGACGGTGGGGAAATTCCTATCATGGACGGTAGTGCCTACGCATTTATTGAAGCCATTGAAAACATTGGCCTGCAAAACCAGGATGCTAAGAAAGTGTACTATACTATTGATACCAACATCAGTTATTATGATGAGAAGAAAAAGGTAGAAATGGTGGCTATGCCAGCGGTAGACTATCGTATTACCTGTCTGATCGACTTCAATTCCCCGGTACTGGGCACCCAGCACGCCAAAATGAAGGGAATCGAAGAATTCAAAACAGAGATTGCGCCTTGCCGTACCTTCTGCTTTTTGCATGAACTGGAATATCAGTTGTCGCTCAACCTGATTAAAGGTGGTGACATCAACAACGCGATCGTTGTGGTGGACAAACCGGTAACAGACGAGGAACTGTCCCGTTTAGCCAAAGTATTTAACAGGGACACCATTTCTGTACAGAAAGAAGGTATCCTGAACAATATTGAATTACGTTTCCCGAACGAGCCTGCACGTCATAAGCTGCTGGATGTAGTAGGTGACCTGGCACTGATTGGTTACCCTATCAATGCGCATATCATCGCTAACCGTCCCGGTCATGCGTCTAATGTGGAGTTTGCCCGTGCGATAAAAGCGTATATCAAAAAGAACAAGCATAATAAAGACGTACCTGTTTACGATCCAAATCAGCCACCTGTATTCGATACCGCACGTATTGAAAGAACATTGCCGCATCGTTACCCGATGCTGCTGGTAGATAAGATCATTGAACTGGGTGAAGAGAAAGTAGTAGGTATCAAGAATGTTACCTTCAACGAAGGCTTCTTCCAGGGTCACTTTCCAGGCAACCCGGTAATGCCGGGCGTGCTGCAACTGGAAGCACTGGCACAGGTAGGTGGTATTCTGGCATTGAATCGCGTACCGGATCCTGAAAATTACGATACTTATTTCCTGAAAATAGATAACTGTAAATTTAAGTCGAAGGTAGTTCCGGGCGATACGATGATTCTTAAAATGGAGTTGCTGAGCCCTATCAGAAGAGGACTTGTAGAAATGCGGGGGACAGTATTCATCGGCAACAAAGTAGCTACTGAGGCCGATATGATAGCACAAATTATAAAAACAAGAGAAGGCAAATAATAGCAATGATCCACCCGCTAACATACATACATCCGGACGCCAAAGTTGCGCCTAATGTAAAAATTGATCCATTTACCGTTATACATAAAAATGTAGAAATCGGTGATGGTACCTGGATAGGTTCCAACGTAACCATTATGGAAGGAGCCCGCATCGGCAAAAATTGCCGTATTTTTCCAGGTGCTGTTATTTCTGCCATCCCTCAGGATTTAAAATATGCGGGTGAAGAAACAACCGTGGAAATAGGTGACAACACCACTATCCGTGAATACGTAACCATTAACCGCGGCACAAAAGACAAATGGAAAACCGTTATCGGGAATAACTGCCTGATCATGGCTTACAGTCATATTGCACACGATTGCGAAGTAGGTAACTACTGCGTATTTTCCAATAACACCACCCTGGCCGGACACATTACCGTGGGCGACCACGTAGTACTGGCGGGTATGGTGGCTATCCAGCAGTTTTGTAAAGTAGGTGATCACGCCTTTGTAACCGGTGGTTCCATGGTGCGTAAAGATGTACCTCCTTTTGTAAAAGCTGCCCGTGAACCATTATCCTATGTAGGTGTAAATTCCGTTGGATTAAAGAGAAGAGGATTTTCCCTGGAAAAAATCAACTCTATCCTGGATATCTACCGGGTGATATTTGTGAAAGGCTTTAAGTTATCCAAAGCTATTAACATCATTGAAGCAGAATTCCCGGCCACCGATGAGAGAGATGAGATCCTGTCATTCATTCGTGAATCAGGTCGTGGTATTATGAGAGGCTATACTTCCCGCACCAATGACGATATCTCTTAACCAGGCAGGTAAGCGTTTTAACTACGACTGGATCTTCCGGCGTGTAACCCTCACCTTTAGTGAAGGACAACGTTATGCCATCCTGGGACCCAATGGTTCTGGAAAATCAACATTATTACAGGTAATCAGCGGTGCCATTCAACACAATGAAGGCACCGTTACCTATAGCACACCGGAAAAACCCATCGCTCCTGATGCGTTTTTCCGGCATTGTGCCATTGCAGCTCCCTACCTGGAGCTGATCGAAGAGTTTACCCTCACTGAGATCATTCAATTTCACCAACAGTTCAAGAATTTCCTGCCAGGCATTACGCCCGCTATGGCCATGCAAATGGTAGGACTGGAAAAAGCCTCCAACAAACAACTTCGTAACTTTTCTTCCGGCATGAAGCAACGTATTAAGCTGGCCCTGGCCATCCTATCCGATGTACCCGTGCTGTTGCTGGATGAGCCCTGCACCAACCTCGACGCTGCCGGCACCGCCGTGTATCAGCAACTCATCACCGAATATGGCGGCAACCGCCTTATTATCGTGAGCTCCAATGATGAGCAGGAATACTTCATGTGCAAAGAGCATATTCACATTCTGGATTATAAATAGAGCGGAAAGCTGAAGGCATAAAGCAAAAAGCTATTGCTGCGAATGATGAAAGCGATTTTCATCCTGTTATCAGCGCTGATAGCTTTTTGCTTTATGCTTTTCCCTTTCTGCCTTAAAAAAGTATCTTCGTGAAAAGCTAAATGCTATATGAAGACTGCCAGTAAGAAAGTGATCAATGGCTGGGCAATGTACGATTGGGCTAACTCCGTGTACAACCTTGTTATTACCACTACTTTTTTCCCTATCTATTTTTTAGCGGTAACCAAAGAACATGTTTCTTTCCTCGGAATGAATTTTGTCAACTCCGCCTTGTACAATTACACCATGGCCGCCGCTTACCTGGTGGTAGCCTTCTCCTCTCCTATCTTGTCTTCCATTGCGGATACGAGAGGAAATAAAAAGAATTTTCTGCGCTTTTTTACGATTCTCGGTTCACTCTCCTGTAGTGCCCTTTTCTTATTCAACGGCGACCGGCTGATGTTGGGGGTGGTTTGTTTTATGCTATCTACCATAGGCTATTGCGGAGGATTGGTATTTTATAATTCCTATCTCCCTGAAATTGCCGCTCCGGAAGACAGGGACCGGATCAGCGCCCGGGGCTTTAGTATGGGCTACATAGGCAGTGTGCTGTTGCAACTGATAGGATTTGGCCTGGTAGTACTGGGGCCTAAACTGGGCATGGATGAAAGTTTACCGGTACGTCTTACCTTTTTGCTGGTAGGTGTGTGGTGGTTTGGTTTTGCCCTGATTACTTTTGCCCGCCTGCCCGATAGTGCGGGTACCATGACCAAACATACCGGTGGCGCGCTGACAGAAGGTTTTACGGAATTACGCAAAGTATATGCACAGGTAAAACAATTGCCGGTATTAAAAAGATTCCTGCGTGGCTTCTTCTTCTACAGCATGGGTGTACAAACCGTGATGATGGCGGCTACTATTTTTGGCAGCAAAGTGTTGCACCTGGAAGCTTCCATGCTGATTGTTACGGTGGTGATCATACAGGTGGTGGCTATTGCCGGCGCCTGGAGTATGGCCAGACTATCCACAAGATTTGGTAATCTTCGTGTAGTGATTGCCGTTATATTGCTCTGGATAGGCATCTGCATAGCGGGTTATAAAATGCAAACGGCTATGCACTTCTATTTACTGGCTACCGCGGTAGGACTGGTGATGGGAGGTATACAATCGCTCAGCCGCTCTACTTACGCCAAGCTGATGCCGGAAACCCAGGACACCACTTCTTTCTTCAGTTACTATGATGTAACGGAAAAAATATCTATTGTAATTGGGATGTTTTCCTTTGCTTATATAGATGACCTGACCGAAGATATGCGCAACTCTGTACTGGCGCTGGTAGTGTTTTTCGTGATCGGATTAGGCTTTATTATTTCCGCATTGCGGAAGCAAAATGAGGCCGTTTAGTTATTAAATAATGTAGTTATTTGGATATTTGGTGCGCAG